>NZ_LFJT01000025.1:0-86926 GCF_001682645.1 Delftia sp. JD2 | reverse complement strand
GGCCCGCCGGCTTGAGCGCGATGCCACGCCCCCCATCCGGCCGCGCGCCGGACCCACGCAGGCCGGCAAGCCGGCACCACGCCAGCCCGGCCAGCCCGGTCAGGGCGATGACGACTGGGAAACCTTCTGAGTCCTACCCCTGGCGCAGCGGGCTGTGGGCCTGCAGCTCCTGCAGATAGCCGGCCATGCCCTCGCCCTCGCGGTCCAGAAAGCGCGAGATGGCATCGGCAAAGGACGGGTGGGCAATCCAGTGGGCGCTGGGGGTGACCACGGGCAACAGCGCCCGTGCCATCTTGTGCTCGCCCTGGGCGCCTCCCTCGAAGTGCGCAATGCCGCGTTCTATGCACCAGGCGATGGGCTGGTAGTAGCAGGCCTCGAAATGCAGGCAATCCACGCGCTCCAGTGCGCCCCAGTAGCGGCCGTAGGCCGTTCCCTGCGGGGCCCGCGGCGCGTGGGCGCGCCCGCCTGGATGGCCCGCTGACAGCCTTGCGGCCGCAGCATCCAGCGCGATCAGGCTGCAGGCCATGGGCTGGCCGTCGCGCTCGGCGATGAACATCAGCCAGGCCTCGGGCATCTGGCGCGCCATGGCCTCGAAGAAGGCCGGTTCGAGGTACGGGGCGTTGCCATGCTCCAGGTAGGTTCGCTCGTGGCAGCGGTAGAAAAAGGCCCAGTCCTGTGCGCCCATGTCCGGCCCGTGCAGGGCGCGAAAGCGCACGCCGGCCTCATGCACCTTGCGCCTTTCCTGGCGTATCTTCTTGCGCTTTTCCTGGTTCAGCGTCGCCAGAAAGTGGTCGAAATCGCCGTGCCCGGCGCCATCGGCGCCCTGGTTGCTCCAATGGAACTGCACGGTGCTGCGCTGCATCCAGCCGTCGGCATCGCAGGCGGCCAGATCCTCGGCATCGCTGAACAGCAGGTGCAGCGAAGACAGTTGCTGCGCCTGGGCCCATTCGCGCACCGCGCGCACCAGGGCTGCACGCAGCAAGGGCGTGCGCGCCAGCAGGCGGCTGCCCGGCACGGGCGTGAAAGGCACGGCCAGCACGCCCTTGGGGTAGTAGTCCAGCCCATGCTGGGCGTAGGCACGTGCCCAGGCAAAGTCGAACACGTACTCGCCATAGGAGTGCGCCTTGGCGTAGACCGGGCAGGCGGCGACCAGCTCGCCGCCCTGCCAGAGCGTGACCACGCGGCCGGCCCAGCCGGTTTGCGGCACGGCGCTGCCGCTGGATTCCAGCGCGCTCAGGTACTCGTGGCGCATGAAGGGAGTGGGCGCGGCCTGCGATGCCAGCAGCGCATTCCAGGCCTGGGCATCGAGCTGCTGCACGCTGTCCAGCACGCGGGTGATAATTGCGGTTTCAGCCATGCCATTCCTTGCAGGCCGGTGTGACGCGCGCTGCCGCCTTTCGCTGTGGGGTGGCCTTGTCGGCCCTGTTGGCTCCATTGCATTCCATGACGCTCTCCATCTGCACTGCCCAGCTCAACTTTGTCGTGGGCGACCTGCCCGGCAATGTCCAGAAAATCATTGCCGCAGCCCGTGAAGCTTATGCCACGGGAGCACGCTTGCTGCTGACGCCCGAGCTTGCCCTGTGCGGCTATGCGGCCGAAGACCTGTATCTGCGCCCCGCCTTTCTGGATGCCTGCGACCAGGCCGTGCAGCAGCTTGCGCTGGAGACCGCGCAATGGCCGGGCTTGGCGCTGGTGCTGGGCCACCCCTGGCGCGACCCGGGCGCCGTTGGCGCGTTGCGCAATGCGGCCAGCGTGCTGCGCGACGGGCGCGTGGAATGCAGCTACGCCAAGCAATGCCTGCCCAACTACGGCGTGTTCGACGAGCAGCGCTACTTTGTGGCCGGCCAATCGCCCTGCGTGATCGAAGTGCAGGGCGTGCGCGTGGGCCTGCTGATCTGCGAGGACGCCTGGCATCCCGAACCCGCACGCGCCGCCGCCCAGGCCGGCGCGCAATTGCTGGCCGTGATCAATGCCTCGCCCTTTCATGAGGGCAAGCAGGCCGAACGCGAAGCCACGCTGGCCGCGCGTGCGCGCGAGACCGGCCTGCCCCTGGTCTACGCACATCTGGTTGGCGGCCAGGATGAAATCGTCTTTGATGGCTGCTCCTTTGCCGTGCAGGCGGACGGCTCCATTGCCGCGCGCGCGCCGGCCTTTGCCGAGGCCTTGCCGCAGGTGGAGGTCCGCACGGGCGGGCATGCCCTGGTGCTGGCAGGCGAGGTGATTGCGCAGCCAGGGCACCTGCCGGAGCTGTGGTCCGCCCTGGTGCTGGCCGTGCGCGACTACGTGGGCAAGAACCGTTTCCCCGGCGCCCTGCTGGGCCTGTCGGGCGGTATCGACTCGGCCCTGGTGCTGGCGATTGCAGTCGATGCCCTGGGCGCGGACAAGGTGCATACGGTGATGATGCCTTCGCCCTATACGGCCGACATCAGCTGGATCGATGCGCGTGACATGGCCGAGCGCGTGGGCGTGCGCTATGACGAAATCTCCATCGCACCGCAGTTCGAGGCCTTCAAGGCCGCGCTGGCCCCGGCCTTCGCGGGCCGCGCAGAGGACACGACCGAAGAGAATCTGCAGGCCCGCATCCGCGGCACCCTGCTGATGGGCCTGTCCAACAAGTTCGGCTCCGTGGTGCTGACCACCGGCAACAAGAGCGAGATGTCCACCGGCTACTGCACGCTCTATGGCGACATGGCGGGCGGCTTCGCGGTGATCAAGGACGTGCTCAAGACCGAGGTCTTTGCGTTGGCGCGCTGGCGCAATGCCAACGATCCGTTCGGCACGGGTCTGGACCCCATCCCGGATCGCATCATCACGCGCCCGCCCAGCGCCGAACTGCGCCCTGACCAGAAAGACCAGGACAGCCTGCCCGCTTATGAGGTGCTCGATGCCATCGTGCGCCGTTACATGGAAAATAACGAAAGCATCGCCTCCATCGTGGCCGACGGATACGCCAGCGCCGATGTGGAGCGAGTGACGCGCCTGATCCAGATCAACGAGTACAAACGCCGCCAGGCGCCCGTGGGGCCGCGACTGACGCGCCGCAGCTTCGGCAAGGATTGGCGCTACCCCATCACCAACCGCTTTCGCGCTTGAAGCACCTGAGGCGGCGGGGTTTCCCAGCCAGCCGTCTTGCCCCGTATTGCATGCACTGAGGAGTTCACCCCATGAAAATGATCACCGCCATCATCAAGCCGTTCAAGCTGGAAGAGGTCCGCGAGGCGCTGGCCGACTGCGGCGTCAACGGCCTGACCGTCACCGAGGTCAAGGGCTTTGGCCGCCAGAAGGGCCATACCGAGCTTTACCGCGGCGCTGAGTACGTGGTGGACTTCCTGCCCAAGGTGAAGATCGAGGTCGTGGTCCGCACCGAGGACGTGGACCGCTGCGTGGATGCCATCGTCAACGTGGCGCGTACGGGCAAGATCGGTGACGGCAAGATCTTCGTCACGGCCGTGGAGCGCGTGGTGCGCATCCGTACCGGCGAGCTCGACGACGGAGCCATTTGAGTCCGAGAGCAGGGCAGGGCGCATTCGGCGCCCTGCATTCCTGATATCTCGACGCTGGCGGCCATCCTCTCAAGGGTGGCCGTTTCCGTTTCCGCTTCTGTTCAGATCACGGCGCGCAAGGGCGCAGTCTCCAGGCCCGTGCCGGCGTTCTGCACCAGCGATTGCAGCAGCGTGGGGATGTCGCTGCCGCTTTCGATCAGTCCCATCTGCCACTCGCCCATGAAGCCATGGCCCACGCAGGTCTGCAGGAACTGCAGCATGCTGTCGTAGTAGCCATCCACATTGAGCAGGCCGATGGGCTTGTCGTGGTAGCGCAGCTGGCGCCAGGTCCAGACCTCGAACAATTCCTCGAAGGTGCCTATGCCGCCGGGCAGGGCGACGAAGGCATCGCTGCGCTCGGCCATCATGGCCTTGCGCTCGTGCATGGTCTGGACGATGTGCAGTTCATCGCAGGCATGGTTGGCCAGTTCCTTGTCCACCAGCGCCTGCGGGATCACGCCCACGACGCGGCCGCCGGCCTGCCGCGTGGCCTCGGCCACCTCGCCCATCAGGCCGCTGCGGCCGCCTCCATAGACCAGCTGGCCGCCGTGCTCGCCGATCCAGCGGCCGGTGGCGCGGGCCGCCTCGATGAATCCGGGCTGGTCGCCGGGGCGCGAGCCGCAATACACACAAATGGAAAACGTGGGATTTGTCATGCAATGAACCGTTGATAGAGGGCGGCCAGCCAGACGCCGGCGCACAGCAGCAGCGCCAGCATCACGGCCGCGCTGCCCATGTCCTTGGCCTGCTTGGACAGAACGTGCCATTCGGGGCCTATGCGATCGACCACGGCCTCGATGCCGCTGTTGAGCAGCTCCACGATCAGCACCAGCAAGACCGTGCCCGCCAGCAGTGCGACCTCGATCCAGCTGCTTCCCAGCCAGAAGGCGGCAGGGATCAGCACGATGGCGGCCAGCGCTTCCTGGCGGAAGGCTTTTTCATTCCATCCGGCGCGAAGGCCTGACAGCGAATAGCCTGCTGCGTGCCAGACACGCGTCAGGCCTGTGCGGCTTTTCTGGGGATTGACAGGTGCACTGTCGGTCGGGTCGGGAGATGCGGCGGGCATGCTTGCGAGTGTAGGAGATGCGACGCTGCCTCTGGGCCTGTCAGCGCTTTTTCCTGGGTGCCGGGGCCTGGTGGATCAACTGGGTGCCGGCCCATGCGTCATGCCAGAACTGGCGGCGCGGATGAAAGCGGCTGAGCAGCGCCCAGAGCGCCACCCACAGCACCAGCAGCATCAGCGTGGTCAGTGCGGGCACGCCGGTCGAATAGGCAGCCAGCGGCGGCAGCAGCCAGATCCAGCTGAACACATAGCGCCGCAGCGCGCGCAGCTGGCTGACGGGCTGGCCTGCCGCATCCACCAGGCGGATGTGCCAGGTCTTCATGGCCAGCGTCTGGCCCTTGGACCAGAACCAGACGAAATAGATGCCCAGCACCACGAACATGAAGGCCTGCAGCGCATGGCGGTTGTCCATGGCATTGCGTGTCTGCGACAGGGTGCCGAACAGATAGCCTGCAATGAAGACCACGCCGAACAGCAGCATGCCCTCGTAGAGCCAGCAAGCCATGCGCCGCGCCAGTCGCGGGGCCATCTGTGGGGAGGCTGCGATTGCGGCTGCCGTGGTGGAGGCGGGGGATGTGGCGTTCGTCATGCGGACGGGGAGATCGGTGCGTCAGTGCGTCAATGCGAGAGGGGCGCTTCGCCGTGCGATGGCTGGGATGCAGCATCGGGGCTGTCATGCAGTTCCATGGGCGGCAAAGGCATGGGCGTGGCTGAGGGCACTTCCACCGGCGCCGTCTCCACCAGCGCCGGCGGGCGCACGGGATGGGTTTCCACGGCCGCAGGCGATGGGGCCGGGGGTACCGGAAGCGGCGGGTTGTAGATGGTGGCGGGCGGAATCTTCGGCGGATTCGGAATGGTGGCCGGAGCCACCGAGGCCGCCGGAATCCGCGCCAGCCGCTTGGGAGCCACGGGCTCTATGGCGGTGGCGGCGCCCTTGGCCTTGGGCGCGGCGCGAGCGGCCAGCAGGCGTTTTTCCTCGTCGCTGAGCGCCTGGTAGGCCTCCCACTGGGCACGCTTGTCCGTGGCCAGGCGGTTGGTCAGGGCGAAATTCAGGCGGGCCTGGCTGCGCTGCTGGGCGCTGAGGCTGGACCAGGTCTGCATGCGATCGCGCAGCTTTTCCTGCTCTTTTTCACTGAGCTTGTCCCAGCCCTCGGCCAGCGCCATCCAGCGGCGCTTTTGCAGCGCATCCATCATGGACCAGCGCTCGGACAGGGGTTCAAGCACACTGCTCTGCGCCGGTGTCAGCTCTGCCCAGCGCGGGCCGGAGGCCAGGTCCGTGGCGCGCTGGCGTGTGGCTGCATCACCGTGCAAGGTCTTGGAGGCTGCGATCGTGGCCGGCGAGACGGTGCTGGGTGCCAGCCGTACCTGCTGCACGACGCGCCAGCCGGTCCAGGCCAGCGCCATCAACAGCACCGCCGCCAGGATGGCGGCGGCTGAGCGGTGGAACGCGGCGCGTGAATCAGTGGGCATGCAGGCAGGCAAGGCGGGGATCAGCGTTCCGTGTTGGTGGCCGAAGTCTTCAGGTACTGGATGAAGCCGGGGTCGGCGTAGGCGGCGGGCGGCAGATCATCGGTCAGCAAGGCGGTATCCACCTCGGCAACCTCGGTCAGACCTGTCTGGTCCGTCTGCACGTTGACGACCACCAGGCCAACGATCAACGCCAGCACCGGCACGGCCGAGATCAGCGCGCGCCACCAGGTGCCGCCCTCGTCGCCGGAGCCCAGAGTCAGCGTGCCGCCCTGGGCCTGGGTTGCGCTGGCAGCCTGCACGGGCGCAGCGCGCAGCTCGCGCCGGCGAACGGACAGGGCGCGCTCGCGCCCAGCGCGCAGCCGCTCGGTGATGTCGTATGGCAGCAACGCCTCGCCGTCACCCAGGCGCGCGGTGATCCGGCGTGCGATGCGGTCGGCCGCCATTTCGCTGTGGAGAGTGAGAGTGGGCGCAGTCTTCATAGCTCGATTCCTTTGGCCTTCAGTGCCTTGCTCAATGTCTGGATGGCGCGGAAACAATGTGTTTTTACACTTCCTTCGGAACACCCCATCGCGGCAGCGGTCTCCGCGACGTCCATCTCTTCCCAATAACGCATCAGGAAAGCTTCGCGTTGACGTGCTGGAAGCTCCTGTATCTCTTTTTCAATGCTTTGCAAAATCTGGGCCCGCTCGGTCAGATCTTCGGCGCTGCGGGCGGTTTCGCCGTTCTGGCCGGAGTCGGCATAGGTTTCGAGCCAGTCGAAGTCCGCATCGTCGCCGGCCGACGCCTCCAGATCGCTCATGCGGGTGAAGAGGGCGTTCTGCGTTTTTTGCCTGCGAAACCAGTCCAGCGTGCTGTTGGACAGGATGCGCTGGAACAGCATGGGCAGCTCGTTGATGGGCTTGTCGCCATAGTGCTGCGCCAGCTTGAGCATGCTGTCCTGCACGATGTCCAGCGCCGCCTCCTCATCCCGGACGTGAAAAAAGCTGCGCTTGAAGGCTCGCTTTTCTACGCTTTTGAGGAAGTCGGATAGTTCTTGCTCGGTTGCCAAAAGGAACGCAGGCCCGGATGAGGGGCTCGTTGATGAGGGGCTGAACGGGTGCGGGGCCTGATTATCGCACCGCACTGTCAATTTTTTTCGCAGGATGGCGCGCAGGCTTGTTGCAGTGCGATAATGTCTGCTGCAATTCAAAAAGGCAAACGGGTCACGGTCCGGCGTTTACTCACTCGCCCATGTCTGTTGGTCCTAAGTCCCGCACCGGCCTCACAAGGGCTTCAGGCAAGGGGCACCCAAGGTTTTTCGTTAGAGAAATTCACAAAGGTTGATCATGGAAATTTCCAAAGCCGAGTACTCCAGCGCGGCAGCAGCGGCGTCGCAGTCCCATGCATCCCAGGAGCTGATGGGCTCCGAGATCCTCGTCAAGTCCCTGCAGGCCGAAGGTGTCAAGCAGCTTTGGGGCTATCCGGGCGGTGCGGTTCTGTACATCTACGACGCCCTCTACAAACAAGATTCCATTCAGCATGTGCTGGTGCGCCATGAACAGGCGGCCGTGCATGCGGCAGACGGTTTTGCCCGTGCCACGGGTGAAGTCGGCGTGGCCCTGGTGACCTCGGGTCCCGGCTTGACCAACGCCGTGACCGGCATTGCCACCGCCTATACCGATTCCATTCCCCTGGTCGTGATCAGCGGCCAGACCTCGACGGCCTACATCGGCACCGATGCGTTCCAGGAATGCGACACCGTCGGCATCACCCGCCCCATCGTCAAGCACAACTTCCTGGTGAAGGATGTGCGCGAGTTGGCGGACACGATGAAGAAGGCCTTCCACATCGCCCGCACCGGCCGTCCCGGCCCCGTGGTGGTGGACATTCCCAAGGATGTGTCCTTCAAGAAGGCTCTCTACGCCGGCTACCCCGAGAAGGTGGAGATGCGCTCCTACAACCCGGTGCGCAAGGGCCATGCCGGCCAGATCCGCAAGGCGTTGCAGTTGCTGCTGGCTGCCAAGCGTCCCTATATCTACACGGGCGGCGGCGTGCTGCTGGGCAATGCCTGCAACGAGCTGCGCACCCTGGTGGACATGCTGGGGTACCCGGTCACGCATACGCTGCTGGGCCTGGGCGCCTATCCGGCCAGCGACCGCAAGTTTCTGGGCATGCTGGGCATGCACGGCACCATCGAAGCCAACAATGCCATGCAGAACTGCGACGTGCTGCTGGCGGTGGGTGCACGCTTCGATGACCGCGTGATCGGCAACCCCAAGCATTTCATGTCGGTGGAGCGCAAGATCATCCACATCGACATCGATCCCTCTTCCATCTCCAAGCGCGTGAAGGTGGACGTGCCCATCGTGGGCGACGTCAAGGAGGTGCTGACCGAGCTGATCTCCATGATCCGCGAGGCAAGTGCCCGTCCCGACGCAGCGGCCCTGGGCCAATGGTGGGAGACCATCGAAGGCTGGCGCAGCCGCGACTGCCTGCAGTACAGCCGTGGCGATGGCTCGGTCATCAAGCCGCAGTACGTGGTGGAGACGCTGTGGAACATGACCCACGACGCCGATGCCTACATCACGTCCGACGTGGGCCAGCACCAGATGTGGGCCGCGCAGTACTACCGCTTCGACGAGCCGCGCCGCTGGATCAACTCCGGCGGCCTGGGCACCATGGGCGTGGGCCTGCCCTACGCCATGGGCATCAAGCTGGCCAAGCCTGAATCCGAGGTGTTCTGCATCACGGGTGAAGGCTCCATCCAGATGAACATCCAGGAGCTGGCCACCTGCCTGCAGTACAACACGCCGGTCAAGGTGGTGTCGCTGAACAACCGCTACCTGGGCATGGTGCGCCAGTGGCAGGAGATCGAGTATTCGGGCCGCTACAGCAGCAGCTACATGGACTCGCTGCCCAACTTCGTGAAGCTGGCCGAGGCCTATGGTCACGTGGGCATGCTGATCGAGCGCCCCGAGGACGTGGAGCCCGCCCTGCGCGAGGCACGCAAGCTCAAGGACCGCACGGTGTTCATGGACTTCCGTACCGATCCCACCGAGAATGTGTTCCCCATGGTGCAGGCCGGCCGTGGGATCACCGAGATGCTGCTGGGGGCTGACGACCTCTGAGCATGGTCCCTTGCGGGATCTGCCCGGGTTCATTCCTGCCGCATCCGTTCCAGTGAGCCGTCCTCGAGGCGGCCCCTTTGACGAATCTATTGCCTGCCAAGCCCGACGTTTACCGGCGCCGGGGGAGGGCAGCGAAAAGAGGAATCTTTCTTTCATGAAACACATCATTGCCGTGCTGCTCGAAAACGAGCCGGGAGCCTTGTCGCGCGTGGTGGGCCTGTTCTCGGCCCGCGGCTACAACATCGAATCGCTGACCGTGGCCCCCACGGAAGACGCATCGCTGTCGCGCATGACCATTCAGACGAATGGCTCCGAAGACGTGATCGAGCAGATCACCAAACACCTGAATCGCCTGATCGAAGTCGTCAAGGTCGTGGACCTGACCGAGGGCTCCTATACCGAGCGCGAGCTCATGATGGTCAAGGTCCGCGCCGTGGGCAAGGAACGCGAGGAGATGAAGCGCATGGCGGACATCTTCCGCGGCCGCATCATCGACGTGACCGAAAAGAGCTACACGGTCGAGCTGACCGGCGACCAATCCAAGAACGATGCCTTCCTGCAGGCACTGGACCGCACGGCCATTCTGGAAACCGTGCGCACCGGCTCCTGCGGCATCGGCCGCGGCGAACGCATTCTGCGCGTTTGATGCGCTGCAACGTACCTGAAACCTGTCCCCTTCCCCTTTTCAACCCCTACACACACGAAGCCTGGAGCCAACATGAAAGTTTTCTACGACAAGGACTGTGACCTGAGCCTGATCAAGGGCAAGACCGTTGCCATCATCGGCTACGGCAGCCAGGGCCACGCACACGCGCAAAACCTGAACGAAAGCGGCGTGAAGGTCGTGGTCGGCCTGCGCAAGGGCGGCGCTTCCTGGGACAAGGTCGCCAAGGCTGGCCTGACCGTCGCGGAAGTCGATGACGCCGTGAAGTCCGCCGACCTGGTCATGATCCTGCTGCCGGATGAGAACATCCCCGAGGTCTACAACAACAACGTGGCCCCCAACATCAAGCAAGGCGCCACGCTGGCCTTTGCCCACGGCTTCAACATCCACTACAACCAGGTCGTGCCCCGCGCCGATCTGGACGTGATCATGGTCGCCCCCAAGGGTCCTGGCCACACCGTGCGTTCCGAGTACCTGAAGGGCGGCGGCGTGCCTTCGCTGATCGCTGTGTACCAGGACAAGTCCGGCAAGGCCCGTGACCTGGCCCTGTCCTATGCCATGGCCAACGGCGGCGGCAAGGGCGGCATCATCGAGACCAACTTCAAGGAAGAAACCGAGACCGACCTGTTCGGCGAGCAAGCCGTTCTGTGCGGCGGCGCGGTGGAACTGGTGAAGATGGGCTTCGAGACCCTGACCGAAGCCGGCTACGCTCCCGAAATGGCCTACTTCGAGTGCCTGCATGAGCTCAAGCTCATCGTGGACCTGATGTACGAAGGCGGCATCGCCAACATGAACTACTCGATCTCGAACAACGCCGAGTACGGCGAGTACGTGACGGGTACCGAAGTCATCAACGACAAGTCGCGCGAAGCCATGCGTGCTGCCCTCAAGCGCATCCAGACCGGCGAATACGCCAAGATGTTCATCCAGGAAGGCCGCACCAACTACCCGAGCATGACGGCCCGCCGCCGCATGAACGCCGACCACGCCATCGAGAAGGTCGGTGGCCAGCTGCGCGCCATGATGCCCTGGATCTCCAAGAACAAGCTGGTTGACCAGAGCCGCAACTGAGATTGCTGCATTCCATCTTGCCTGGGTCGCGCAAGCGGCCTACGCAAGGTGCAGGACAAGGCCACCCCGACGGGTGGCCTTTTTCGTGCAGGGAAGGGGTGCGGCGCGCAGGTACACTGACCCTTTCGGGGCGGCGCGGTCCGCTCCCTTAGAATACTATCGTTTTAATAGCTGCCCGCGCCCGTAGGCGCTGTGCTGGAGGCTGGATTGATGCAAAACCACAATGAGTCCAACGAGATTGAGGGCGTGGTGGTGCGCAAGCGCCGCAAGGGTATCTACATCCTGCCCAACCTGTTCACGCTGGCTGCGCTGTTCGGTGGCTTCTACGCCATCGTGATGGCCATGAATGGCCGCTTTGAACTGGCTGCCGCAGGCGTGTTCTGCGCCATGGTGCTGGACAGTCTTGACGGGCGCGTGGCACGCATGACCAATACGCAAAGCGCCTTTGGCGAACAAATGGACTCGTTGTCGGACATGGTGTCCTTCGGCGCCGCTCCCGCCTTGATCGCCTATGAGTGGGCGCTCAAGGGCATTGGTCGCTGGGGCTGGATTGCCGCCTTTGTCTATTGCGCCTGCGCTGCACTGCGGCTGGCGCGTTTCAACGTGAATACCGGCACGGTGGACAAGCGCTGGTTCCAGGGCCTGCCTTCGCCTGCGGCGGCGGCGCTGGTCACGGGCTTCATCTGGCTGCTGGACGAGGCGGGCCTGCTGCGCGGTCAGGATGCCTGGCTGAGCTGGACGCAGATTACCTGGATCATGTTCTTCCTGACGCTGTACGCGGGCCTGACCATGGTCACCAATGTGCCGTTCTACAGTTTCAAGGACGTGCACTTCAAGAAGAGCGTGCCGTTTGCCGCCATCGTGCTGATTGCGCTGGGCATTGCCATCATCAACATCCACCCGCCCATCGTGCTGTTCGGCGTGTTCCTGCTCTACGGTTTCTCGGGCTATGGCGTCTACGCCTGGCGCAAGGCCAAGGGCCAGCGCACCAGCGTCATCAGCACCTCGACCGACGAGCCCGAGGAGCGCGGCCTGCACAAGTGATGCGGCGCAGCATCTTCACAGCCTTTGTGAACCTGTGCTAAAGTCGTTCGAATGCAATACCTGTCGCTAGCTCTACTACTGATGTCCAACGGGCAGAGACAGTAGCGCGCGCGTACATACCTACTTTCACGGCCCGTTTGCACCAGCGACGGGCCGTTTTGCATTTGTGGGGTCGCTGGAGCAGGTGGGTCTTGTTTTTACCTAGACGATAGAAAGCACTTCAGCCATGTTGCAAAACCCTTCGACCAAGTACCGTCCGTTCGCTTTCGCTCCCGTGCGTCTGCAAAATCGCAGCTGGCCCGACGCGACGATTACCAAGGCTCCGATCTGGTGCAGCGTGGATCTGCGCGATGGCAACCAGGCGTTGATCGAGCCCATGGACATCGATCGCAAGATGCGCATGTTCGAGCAGCTGGTGAAGATCGGCTTCAAGGAGATCGAGGTCGGCTTCCCCTCCGCTTCGCAGGTGGAGTTCGACTTCATGCGCAAGCTCATCGAGGAAAACCGCATTCCCGATGACGTGACCATCCAGGTGCTGACCCAGGCGCGCGAGCACCTCATCCGCCGTACCTTCGAAGCGCTCGAAGGCGTGCCCCGTGCCATCGTCCATCTCTACAACGCCACCGCGCCCGTGATGCGCCGCGTGGTGTTGAACATGAGTGAAGACGAGATCGTCGAGCTGGCCACCACCAATGCCCGTATGTTCAACGAGATCGCTGCCGGCTACCCCCAGACGCAGTGGACCTTCCAGTACTCGCCCGAGATGTATTCGGACACCGAGCTGGAGTTTTCCAAGCGCGTCATCGATGCCGTCACCGATGTATGGCAGCCCACGCCCGAGCACAAGTGCATCATCAACCTGCCCACCACGGTGGAGCATTCCACGCCCAATCTGTTTGCCGACATGGTGGAGTGGACGCACCGCCATATCCAGCGCCGTGATTCCATCGTGCTGTCCGTCCATCCCCACAACGATCGCGGCACGGGCACGGCCACGGCCGAGCTCGCGCTGATGGCCGGTGCCGACCGCCTCGAAGGCTGCCTGTTCGGCAACGGCGAGCGCACGGGCAACCTCGACGTGGTCAACGTGGCGTTGAACATGTACATCCAGGGCGTGTCGCCTGGCCTGGATTTCTCCGATATCGACGGCATCCGCAGCACGGTCGAGCATTGCAACCAGTTGCCCGTGCACCCGCGCCATCCCTACGTGGGCGATCTGGTCTACACCTCGTTCTCTGGCTCGCACCAGGATGCGATCAAGAAGGCCTTCGCCGACCGCAAGGAAGGCGACGTCTGGGACATGCCCTATCTGCCCATCGATCCCAAGGACCTGGGTCGCAGCTATGAGGCCGTCATTCGCGTCAACAGCCAGTCGGGCAAGGGCGGCATCGCCTATCTGCTTGAAAGCGAATATGGCCTCCAGTTGCCACGCCGCCTGCAGATCGAGTTCAGCCAGGTCGTGCAGCGCGAGATGGATGCCAGCGGCAAGGAATTGGCTGCCGCCGACCTGTGGAATCTGTTCCAGCGCGAATACGGCCTGCAATCCGTGCAGGCACCGCACTACCGGCTGAGCGAGAACGATGGTGTGGTCAGCCTGTCGGCCGACCTGGCCGTCGAGGGCGGCAAGCGCACGATTGAGGCCGAGGGCACGGGCCCGATCGATGCCTTCGTGCAGGCGCTGAGCGAGCACAGCGGCCGCGCGGTGCGCGTGCTGGACTATGCCGAGCACGCCATTGGCGAAGGCGCCAACGCCAAGGCCATCGCCTATGTGGAACTGCGCGTGAACGAGTCCCACGTGTGCTACGGCGTCGGGGTCGATGCGAATATCGTCTCTGCCTCGTTCCGGGCCATCATGTCGGGCTTGCAGCGTGTTCCCTCCGCCGAGAATGCGGTGGAGCAGGAGGCGGTCGCCGCCTGAATTTCGTTCCCGAGCCGGTGCAGCCACAAGCGCACCGGCTTTTTTCATCGCCTGCCCGTGGGCAGGGGCTTCGCATCCACAAGAAAGACGAGACTCCCCATGACCGACCAATTGATCATTTTCGACACCACCTTGCGTGACGGCGAGCAGTCGCCCGGTGCCTCCATGACCCGCGACGAGAAGCTGCGCATCGCGCGCCAGCTCGAACGGCTGAAGGTCGATGTGATTGAGGCCGGTTTTGCGGCGAGCTCCAACGGTGACTTCGAGTCGGTGCAGGCCATTGCGCGCGCCATCAAGGACTCCACCATCTGCTCGCTGGCGCGGGCCAATGACCGTGACATCGCCCGTGCGGCCGAAGCCCTCAAGGACGCCAACCGCGCGCGCATCCACACCTTCATTGCGACCAGCGCGCTGCACATGGAGAAAAAGCTGCGCATGACGCCCGAGCAGGTGCTGGAGCAGGCGCGCCAATCCGTGCGCTTTGCGCGCAACCTGATTGCCGACATCGAGTTCAGCCCGGAGGACGGCTACCGCAGCGACCCGGATTTCCTGTGCCGCGTCATCGAGACCGTGATCGCCGAGGGCGCAACCACGATCAACGTGCCCGACACCGTGGGCTATGCCATTCCCGAGCTCTACGGCGCCTTCATCAAGAACCTGCGCGAGCGCGTGCCCAACAGCGACAAGGCGGTCTGGAGCGTGCACTGCCACAACGACCTGGGCATGGCCGTGGCCAACTCGCTGGCCGGCGTCAAGCTCGGAGGCGCCCGCCAGATCGAATGCACCATCAATGGCCTGGGTGAGCGCGCCGGCAACTGCTCGCTGGAAGAAGTGGTGATGGCCATCAAGACGCGCAAGGACTACTTTGGCCTGGACGTCAACATCGACGCCCTGCACATCGTGGCCGCCAGCCGCATGGTCAGCCAGACCACCGGCTTCGTGGTGCAGCCCAACAAGGCCGTGGTGGGGGCCAACGCCTTCGCCCACGCCTCCGGCATTCACCAGGACGGCGTGCTCAAGGCGCGCGACACCTACGAGATCATGCGTGCCGAGGACGTGGGCTGGAGTGCCAACAAGATCGTTCTGGGCAAGCTCAGCGGCCGCAACGCCTTCAAGCAGCGCCTGCATGAATTGGGCGTGGAGCTGGACAGCGAAGCCGCGATCAATACCGCCTTTGCCGCCTTCAAGGAGTTGGCCGACCGCAAGAGCGAGATCTTCGACGAGGACATCCTGGCCCTGGTGACCGAGCAGGACGCGCATCAACAGGCCGACCCCTTCCAGTTCATCTCGCTGGCCCAACAAAGCGAGACGGGTGAGCGCCCACACGCGTCGGTGGTGTTCAGCCGCGACGGCCGCGAGATCAAGGCCCAGTCCGACGGCAATGGCCCGGTCGATGCCTCGTTCAAGGCCATCGAGTCCGAGGTGAAGAGCGGTGCCGAGATGCTGCTGTACTCGGTCAACGCCATCAGCGGCTCTACCGAAAGCCAGGGCGAAGTGACCGTTCGCCTGCAGCGCAGCGGGCGCGTGGTCAACGGCGTGGGCGCCGACCCTGACATCGTCGTGGCTTCTGCCAAGGCCTATCTGAGCGCGTTGAACAAATTACACAGCAATGCAGAGATCGTGGCTGCGCAGGGGTAAGCACTCGCCTTATAATTTCACTTAAATTATCGAAAAGTCGCACAAGTTATTGTCACAGTGCGACTTTTTCGATTAATGTAAGGTCTAGTCACAAATTCTTGCTGCTTGGAGCATTTCTCATGCCCACCCTACGCCGTGCCCGCCTCGGTCGATTTGCTCAGGTCATGTCCTTTCTGGCCCTGAGTTGTGCTCTTGCTGCTCCGGGCGCATATGCCGCGCCCGCCAAGAAAGTTGCCAAGAAACAGGTGGCCGTGGCCCCTGTCAAGAAGAAGGCGGTGAAGGAGCGCGCCACGGCCGCTCCCCAGGGCAAGCGCGTTGCCAAGAGCGCGCGCCAGCCCAGCCGCGTCGCTGCACGCAGCGAGGCCAGCCCCATTCGCGCCGTTGCCTACGAGCCACGCCTGTCCTTCGGCCAGATGGCCGGTCTGCATGCGGTGGCCGATCCTCTGGATCTCAAGAGCAGCGTGGCCCTGGTCCTGGACCAGGACACCCATGAGGTGCTGCTGAGCAAGAACGACCATGCCGTCTTGCCCATCGCCTCGTTGACCAAGCTGATGACCGGCCTGCTGATTTCCCAGGCCCATCTGCCGATGGATGAAACCATCACCATCACGCAGGACGACGTGGATACCGAAAAGGGCAGCAGCTCGCGCCTGGCCGTCGGCACCACGCTCACGCGCGGTGAAATGCTGCACCTGGCCCTGATGTCCAGTGAAAACCGCGCTGCCCACGCCCTGGGCCGCACTTTCCCTGGTGGCCTTGATGCATTTGTCCAGCAGATGAACGCCAAGGCCCGTCTGCTGGGCATGACCGATACCCGCTACGTGGAGCCCACCGGGCTGTCCAGCCGCAACCAGTCCAGCGCCCGTGATCTGGCCGTGCTCGTCAATGTGGCGCACAGCGATCCGCTGGTGCGCGAGTACACCACCTCGCCCGGCTATGAGGTGGCCGTGGGCCGCCGCACGCTGCAGTACAACAACACCAACCGCCTGGTGATGAGCCCCACCTGGGACATCGGTCTGCAAAAGACCGGCTACATCTCCGAGGCAGGCCGCTGCCTGGTCATGCAGGCGCAGGTGGCTGGCCGCAAGATCATCATGGTCTTCCTGGATTCGGCCGGAAAGTTCAGCCGCCTCGGCGATGCCGAGCGCGTGCGCCACTGGGTGGAGTCCATGGGGCAGGTGGCTGGCGATCCCATGATCCACAAGGTCAAGGGCTGAGTTTTCTTTCCCCTTACAACAAAGGCGCCGATGGCGCCTTTGTTGTTTCTGGTGGGCAGAGGTCTGTGTAGCCAATGGCCCCTGGTCAATGCCAACGGGGCCGACGGCCGTTCAGTGGCTGCTGCGCGCGTAGGGGTTGGGAGGCGGTGCAGCCGGGCGGGTTGCGTTGAAGCCCAGGGCGCCCGAGATCTCCTGTGCAGTGGATTGGAGCTTGGACATCCAGCTTTCATCCAGCCGGTCGGCGGGAGCGGAGATGGACAGGCCGGCCACCAGCTTGCCCTGGTCGTCGTAGATGCCGGCGGCCATGCAGCGCACGCCCAGCTCCAGCTCTTCGTTGTCGCGGGCCACGCCATGGTGGCGTACCTTGTCCAGCTCGTTTTCCATGTCGGCCAGCCGCGTGATGCTGAAGTGCGTCTTGCCGGGCAGGCCGGTGCGCGTGGCGTAGGCGCGGACCTGTTGCGCATCGTCGGCCGCCAGGAACAGCTTGCCGTTGGATGTCAGGTGCAGCGGCGCATGGCCGCCGATGGCGCGCACCACCTGCATGCCGGAGCGCTCGCTGTAGGCGCGTTCCACATAGACGATTTCATCGCCCTGGCGCACGCTGAGGCTGACCGGCTGCTGGATCTGCTTGTGCAGCTGGCGCATGGGGATCAGGGCCGCTTCGCGCACGCTCAGGCGGGCCTTGACCAGATTGCCCAGTTCCAGGAAGCGCATGCCCAGGCGGTAGCTGCCCGATTCGGGGCGATCGACAAAGCGGCCAATGGCCAGATCGTTGAGGATGCGGTGCGTGGTGGAGGGGTGCAGGCCGGTGCGCTCGCTGATCTCCTTGAGCGATACCGCTTCCTCGCGCGAGGCCAACACGTCGATCAACGTGAACATGCGTTCCAGGACTTGGACGCTGGGCTTGGGGGAGGCCGCGTTATCGTTTTTTTTCATGAGGCGGAGTGGAGTTTCGGCATTCGGTCATTCTAGCGGCGGCCATGGCATGGCGGCATATGTGCCGCCAGCAAACAGCGGCTATGCGCATAAGAAATGTCGCTGAAAAGGCGTGGAGTGACGCTGTATCAGCGCGGCAGCTGATCCACGCGCTGCCAGCGCTCGTCAACGCGCACTTCATGGGGCAGGAAGCGCGCCTTGTAATTCATCTTCTGGCTGTCGGCGATCCAGTAGCCCAGGTAGACATAGGGCAGGCTCATGGACCGGGCCTGGTCGATCTGCCACAGCACATTGAAGGTGCCGTAGCTGGCGGGGTCGTTGGGTTCGTAGAAGGTGTAGACGGCAGACAGCCCGTCTTCCAGCACATCGAGGATGGAGACCATCTTCAGCGTGCCGATGCCGCCATCGGCTGCGGGCGTGCGGAACTCCACAAGGCGCGAGTTGACGCGGCTTTGCAGCAGGAACTGGGTGTACTGGTCCACGCTGTCATGGTCCATGCCTCCGCCGCTGTGGCGGCTTTGCT
This sequence comes from Delftia sp. JD2, assembly GCF_001682645.1. Classification (NCBI taxonomy): domain Bacteria; kingdom Pseudomonadati; phylum Pseudomonadota; class Betaproteobacteria; order Burkholderiales; family Comamonadaceae; genus Delftia; species Delftia sp. JD2. Next base: position 68,733 of record NZ_LFJT01000025.1, on the reverse strand, counting down.
GGTAGCGCAGGTACAGCTGGTAGTGCTCGTTCGAGTAGTGCAGGCGCTGGATCGATGCCGTGAGGTCGGCATGGCGCGCGGCGGCGCGGCGCTGGCTGCGGTCGGGGCGGAAGTCGTGGACCAGGATGCGCATCGGCACGCAGGCGCGGCATCCGTCGCAATACGGCCGGTAGGTGAACATTCCGCTGCGGCGAAAACCCAGTGAAACCAGCTCCGAATAGGCGCTGTTCTGGATCAGGTGGCTGGGCGTGGCCACTTGCGAACGCGCCAGCCGGCCATCGAGATAGCTGCAGGGGTAGGCGGCGGTGGCATAGAACTGCAGGGCCTGCAGCGGAAGATCGTTCGGGTGCGTCATGGTGTGCTGGCGGCAGCCGGTGATGTGTCGCCAGCCTCGCCGGACGGTGGCAGCAACGCGTCCCAGTATACGTTTTCGAACTGCCAGCGCATGGGCGGCAGCTGGCTTTGCTCGGCCACGGTTTGCAGGAACCGGGCGCGCGGCATTTCGCGCGCCCCCAGCGAGGCCAGATGCTGCGTGGCCTGCTGGCAATCGATCTGCACGGCGCCTTGGTGTCTGCACAGCGCAACCAGGGCCGCCAGCGCGATCTTGGATGCGTCGGTGGCATGCGCGAACATGGATTCGCCAAACACGGCGCGGCCCAGTGCCACGCAATACAGGCCGCCCACCAGGCGTCCGTCCACCCAGGTCTCCACGCTGTGGGCTGCACCCTGGTGGTGCAGGTCGGCATAGGCGTCAAGAATTTCCTGCACGATCCAGGTGCCATCCTGGTCGTGGCGCACCGTCTGGGCGCAGTGCTGCATCACGGTCTCGAACGCGCTGTCGATGCGGATCTCGCAGCCCGGCGTGGCGCGAAAGCGCTGCAATGTCTTGCGCAGGCTGCGGTGCAACCGGAACTGCGATGTCTGCAGCACCATGCGGGGATCGGGCGACCACCACAACGTGGGCTGGCCTTCGCTGAACCAGGGAAAAATCCCCTGGCTGTAGGCGATGCGCAGGTGCGCCGCATCCAGCGTGCCGCCTGCGGCCAGCAGGCCCGGGATGGGGTCGTTGGGGCCCCATGCCGTTTCCACAGGAGGGAAGGCCTGGTGGGGGATGAGCCATGGAAGGGGGTGGGACATGATCGGGTGCGGACGGAGGAAATGGATTCGCATGCTCTGCAGCCGCAGTCTTGCACAAACCATGCGCAAGAGGGCTGCGTGGATGCGAGGGCATCGCCTGGCCGGGGTAAGTGAACCTCCTACGCGGCCTTGTCGCGCCAGGGGACAGTGCCGCCTGGCAGGCTTGGGCTATGCTGGTTCCGTCTTCTTGCGGATGCTTGGCTTTCGCTGTGAAGGCATCGAAGGAGGATGAGCGATGTTTTTCAGCAAAATCTTTGGCGCAAGCCTTGCCGAGCCGCGCTATATCCGTCGCACCCGGGCCTACCTGCAGGAAGCCCGCATGGCGATGCTGGAGCACACCATTGCAGCGGAGTACTACAAGTCCTCTGCTGACATGTATGCGGAACGTGCCGCACGGCTGGAAGAAGAGTTGCGCGCATGGGAAGAGGGCGTCGAGCAATCCCGTGCTGCCCATGTCTCGCGCCGCGCACATGCCAGGCACAGCAAGCCCGTCACCGTGGAGCCCGCCGCAACTCCATCGCCGCCGAACACGCCCACCGTGGGCATGGTGCGTGCAGCCTGACCCAACAAAAAAGCCCGCATGCGTTGGCATGCGGGCTTTTCATCTGGCTCCTCAACCTGGGCTCGAACCAGGGACCTACGGATTAACAGTCCGGCGCTCTACCAACTGAGCTATTGAGGAATATGTTGGCGTTGGGTCTTGTGCGATTGCAAGGCCACTGAAATTTGGCTCCTCAACCTGGGCTCGAACCAGGGACCTACGGATTAACAGTCCGGCGCTCTACCAACTGAGCTATTGAGGAATATGTTGGCGTTGGGTCTTGTGCGATTGCAAGGCCACTGAAATTTGGCTCCTCAACCTGGGCTCGAACCAGGGACCTACGGATTAACAGTCCGGCGCTCTACCAACTGAGCTATTGAGGAACAAGACCTAGATTATATGACGTAAAAAACACATCACAGAAAACTCGGGGGAATTTTTTCAGGAAGGCCGGCTGCAGGCCTTCATTCTCACGGCTCGGGCCTGAACCACAGCCACACCAGCACGCAGCCCATGGAGGTCAGCGCCACGGCCTGCACCCAGGCGGGCGGGCGTGTCCACAGCAGTATGACGGCGCACAGGCTCATCATGGCGCTGGCGCTCCATTTGGCGCGCCGGCTCACGCAGCCGCCCCGTGCCCAGTTGCGCAGCATGGGGCCGAACAGGCGATGGCGCCACAGCCAGGTGTGCATGCGCTGCGAGCTGCGCGCCGCGGCCCAACCGGCCATGAGCACGAACACCGTGGTGGGCAATCCTGGAATGAAGATGCCGGCAATGCCCGTGGCCAGGCTCAGGCAGGCAAACAGCTGCAGCGCCCAGCGCAACGGGGCGGCCGGCATGCGGTGCAGGGGAGGGGGATCGTCATCATGGAAGGCCGGCGCCGTGCCTGCCTGCGCAGTGGCCTCGGGCTCCAGGGTCTGTGCCGTGGGTATTTGCTGCGCGCCTGCCTCACGGTCCTCTGGGGACGCGGTGGATGACTCTCTGGCGGTGCTGGGCATGCTGCGATTGTGCCAGCGCGCTGTGGCCATTGCGGCCAAGAGGCGGCCAAGAGGTGGCCAGGGGGCGGCAGGGAGCCGGGCGGCCGCTATGCTTGGCAACCCACATTTACATGCATAGCCTTGCACTGCCATGACTGTCCGCACCATTTTGAAGATGGGCGATCCGCGCCTGCTGCGCGTCGCCCAGCCCGTGACCGAATTCGACACCGACGAACTGCACCTGCTGCTCAGCGATTTGCTGGACACCATGCATGCAGCCAACGGCGCGGGGCTGGCCGCGCCGCAGATTGGCGTGGACCTGCAGATGGTGGTGTTCGGCTCCGGCCTGCCCAATCCGCGCTACCCCGATGCGCCCGTAGTGCCGCGCACCGTGCTCATCAACCCGGTCATCACGCCCATGGGCGAGGACGAGCAACTGGACTGGGAAGGCTGCCTGTCCGTACCCGGCATGCGCGGCATGGTGCCGCGCTGGAACCATATCCGCTACACGGGCTTCGATGTGTTTGGCGATGCCATCGACCGCACGGTGGATGGTTTTCATGCGCGCGTGGTCCAGCATGAGTGCGATCACCTTTGGGGAAAGCTCTATCCCATGCGCATGCGTGACTTCAGCCAGTTCGGCTTCACCGATGTGCTGTTCCCTGGCATCAGCGCGGCCGAGGACGACTGAGCGGGCGGGCGCTGCCCGTATTCAAGGATCTTCGGTCAGGTCTTTGTATACAAATCGGTAGACAATTTTTCCATGCTGGCGCCGTACATTGGCTCTTCCCGCCAAGGCGGGGATTGTGTGCGTTCGCCCGCCAAGAGCTGCCAAGCAGCCACCGGGCTTCGCGATGCAGGATGCAGGAGAGCGCGGCCTATCGGGTCGGCGGCAAAAGGTGCGCGGGGGCGCGCCTGCCGCCATCCGGCTGCCGCGTACTTGTCCGGCGTTCTGTGAACAAGAGGACAAGGAGACAGCGATGGAAAAAAGTTCTGGCAATGCGCCGGCCCTGGGTACAGACATCCGCCCGGAGGACGAGCAACTCGGCCTCACGGCCAACACCCTCTATGGTTTGCAGCATGTGCTGACCATGTACGGAGGCATCGTGGCCGTGCCCCTGGTCATGGCCAATGCGGCCGGCATGTCGGCGGCCGACACGGGCCTGCTGATCACGGCCTGCCTTTTCATGGGCGGGCTGGCCACGCTGCTGCAGACGCTGGGCATTCCGTTCTTCGGCTCGCGCCTGCCGCTGGTGCAGGGCGTGTCCTTCTCGGGCGTGGCCACCATGGTCAGCATCCTGCACACAGGCGGCGGCATGCAGGGCGTGCTGGGCGCCGTGCTCTTTGCCTCGGTGTTCGGCCTGATCATTGCGCCCATTTTTTCCAAGCTCACCCGGTTTTTCCCGCCGCTGGTCAATGGCTGCGTGATCACCATCATCGGCCTGTCGCTGATGCCGGTGGCGGCCCACTGGGCCATGGGCGGCAATCCCCAGGCGGCCGACTACGGCAGCATGGGCAACATCGGGCTGGCGGGCCTGTCGCTGGTCATCGTGCTGGCGCTGAGCAAGCTGGGCAACGCCATGATCTCGCGCCTGTCCATCCTGCTGGCCATCGTCATCGGCACGGCGGTGGCGGCCATGATCGGCAAGTCCGACTTTTCCGAGGTGGGCAGCGGCGCCTGGTTCGCCGTGCCCATGCCGCTGCACTTCGGCTGGCCGACCTTCAGCCTGGCGGCGACCCTTTCCATGTCCATCGTGATCCTGGTGACGCTGGTGGAAACCTCGGCCGACATCCTGGCCGTGGGCGACATCGTGGGCACCCGCGTGGATTCGCGCCGCCTGGCCGACGGCCTGCGCGCCGACATGCTGTCCAGCGTGGTGGCGCCGTTCTTCGGCTCGTTCACGCAGAGCGCCTTTGCCCAGAACGTGGGCCTGGTCGCGGTCACGGGCATCAAGAGCCGTTATGTCGTGGCCTTCAGCGGCCTGATCCTGATCGCCTTTGGCCTGCTGCCCATCATGGGGCGCATCGTGGCCTGCGTGCCGCCCTCGGTGCTGGGCGGCGCGGGCCTGGTGCTCTTTGGCACGGTGGCGGCCAGCGGCATCCGCACGCTGGCCAAGGTGGACTATCACAACAACATGAACCTGATCATCGTGGCGGCGTCCATCGGCATGGGCGTGCTGCCCATGGTCAAGCCGGACTTCTATCACCACTTCCCGGACTGGTTCGCCACCATGTTCCATTCGGGCATCAGCTCCACGGCGGTGACCGTGCTGCTGTTGAACCTGGTCTTCAACCACTTCAAGCAGGGCAACCCCGAGGAGCCTTCGGTGTTCGGCGCAGGTTCTGAGCGCGTGCTCAGCGAGGCCGTGCTGTCTGCCCTGGCCGATGGCGACCGGGTGGTCGATGGCAAGCTCTATGACCGCGAGGGCAAGGAAGTGGCCACGGTGTCGGCGCCTGCGGCTGCCATGCACTGACGGCCGCACCCGCGCCTGGATGCAAAAGGCCCGCCCTGGTTGACAGGGCGGGCCTTTTTTCGCCGCAAGTTCAGACCGCCAAGGCCTGCAGCAGCTCGGTTTCTATGAGCAACTGGCGCTGGTTGTTCTGCAGTTCGGCGCCCTCGATCAGAAAGCTGTCTTCCACGCGCTCGCCCAGCGTGCTGACCTTGGCCAATTGCACGCTCAGGTGGTGCTGCGCCAGGATGCGCGCCACGGTGTAGAGCAGGCCGGCGCGGTCCGTGGCCGAGATGGACAGCAGCCAGTGCTGGGCTTTCTCGTCGGGCTGCAGCGTGACGCGCGGCGCAAAGGGGAAGCTTTTGACGCGGCGCGACAGGCGCCGGGGGGATGGCTCGCGCAGCGGCCCGCCCTGCATCAGTGCGGCGACCAGGTCGTTCTCGACCATGTGCATCAGCTCGCGGTACTGCTCCTGCATGGCGGGCGCGACCACCTGGAAGGTGTCCAGCGCATAGCTGTTGTGGGCCGTGTGCACGCGCGCATCCAGAATGGAGAAGGCCGCCCGGTCGAAGTAGCCGCAGATGCGCGCGAACAGATCGGGCTGGTCAGGCGCGTAGACCAGCACCTGCAGCCCCTCGCCGGCCAGGGAGCGGCGCGCGCGCACCACGGGGCGGGTGGTGCCCACGTGGCGCGACAGGTGGCGCGTGTGCCAGGCGATGTCGGCCGCCTCGTGGCGCATGAAATAGTCCACGCCCAGCGTGTCCCAGAGCTTCTTGTGCGATTCGAAGGGCTGGGCTGTCAGTGCCAGCTGCACCAGGGCCTCGCGGCGGCGGGCCTCGATCTCGGCGGCAGCATCGGGCGCGCGTCCGCCCATGACGCGCAAGGTCAGGCGATAGGTGTCCTCCAGCAGCTTGCCCTTCCAGGCGCTCCAGACCTTGGGGCTGGTGCCGCGGATGTCGGCCACGGTCAGCAGGTACAGGGCCGTGAGGTTGCGCTCGTTGCCCACGCGCTCGGCAAAGGCCTGGATCACCTCGGGGTCCGACAGGTCCTGCTTTTGCGCGACCTGGCTCATGGTCAGGTGCTCGCGCACGAGGAATTCGATCAGCTCGGCGTCGGCGCGCGCAATGCCGTGGGCGCGGCAAAAACGCTTGGCCTCCACGGCGCCGATGATGGAGTGGTCGCCGCCGCGGCCCTTGCCGATGTCGTGGAACAGCGCGGCCACGTACAGCAGCCAGGGCTTGTCCCAGCCGCTGGCCAGCTGGGAGCAGAACGGGTACTCATGCGCATGCTCGGCCATGAAAAAGCGCCGCACATTGCGCAGCACCATGAGGATGTGCTGGTCCACCGTGTAGACGTGGAACAGATCATGCTGCATCTGGCCCACGATGCGCCGGAAGGGCCACAGGTAGCGCCCCAGCACCGAGGTCTGGTTCATCAGCCGCATGGCGTGCGTGATGCCGCTGGGCTGCTGCAGGATCTTCATGAAGGTGGCGCGGTTGACCGGGTCGCGCCGGAAGGCCGCGTCCATCAGGTCACGCGCGCCGTACAGCGCGCGCAGCGTGCGCGCCGACAGGTCGGTGAGGCCCACATGGGTCTCGTACATCAGGAAGGTTTCGAGGATGGCGTGCGGCTCGCGCTCGTAGAGATCGTCGCTGGCCACCTCGATGGTGCCGGCCTTCTCGTAGAAGCGCGAGTTCAGCCGGATGCGCGGCGTGGGGCGCGGGTTCAGCCGCTCCTCGATGTTCAGCCGCAGGATCTGGCACAGCTGGGTCACGGCCTTGGCCGCCCAGTAGTAGTGGCGCATCAGCGTCTCGCTGGCGCGCATGGCCAGCTTGCGCCCTTCGGCCGAGGTGGAGCGGTAGCCAAAGGCCTCGGCCACGGCGGTCTGCTGGTCGAAGACCAGGCGGTCCTCATGCCGGCCCGCCACCGCGTGCAGGCGTGCACGTATCAGGCTCAGCAGGGCTTCGTTGTCCTCGAGCTGGCGGCGCTCGAAATCGGTGATCAGCCCCTTGCCGGCCAGGGCCTGCCAGCTGCTGCCCAGGCCTGCGGCACGGGCCAGCCAGATCATGGTGTGCAGATCGCGCAGCCCGCCGGGCGATTCCTTGCAGTTGGGCTCCAGCGAGTAGGGCGTGCTCTCGTACTTGTTGTGGCGCTGGCGCATTTCCAGCAGCTTGCCGGACAGAAAGGCGTGCGCATTCATCTGGGCCTGGTAGCGCGTCTGGAACTCGGCGAACAGCGGCTCGCTGCCGCAGATGCGGCGTGATTCGAGCAGGGCGGTCTGAACCGTCAGGTCGCGCTCCGATTCCTCCAGGCATTCGGCCAGCGTGCGCACGCTGGAGCCGATCTCCAGGCCCGCGTCCCAGCAACTGCCAATGAATTTCTCGATGCGCGAGGCCAGCTCGGCATCTGCCGTGCCGGCGGCTGGCAGCAGCACCAGCACGTCGATGTCGGAATAGGGAAACAGCTGGGCGCGCCCGAAGCCGCCCACGGCGGCCAGGCAGGCCTCGGGCGGCATGCCGGCACGATGCCACAGCGCGCGCAGCAGCGTGTCGGCCAGATCGCTCAAGTGCTGCAGCACCAGGCGCACGCCGCGCCGGCCCATGGTGGGCGCCAGCAGCGAGCCTATCCAGCGCCCGCGATCCCGGGCGTACTGCACGCGCAACTGCTCCAGCGAGTCCGGGGCAGAGGGCGCAGCGTGGGAAGGAGTGTGGTCAGTGGTCTGTTTCATACGCGGCGAGGGCAGGGAAGGCGCCGGGAGCGGGTGCCCCGGACGCCATGCCATTTTGCCTGCGCATCACGCAAGAAACATGCCGAGCCTCAGCAGCTCGTGGTGGTAACGAAGGGGGGCAGCGCGGGCGAGCCGGCCGACAGGGTCATGACTTCGTAGCCGGTCTTGGTCACCACCAGGGTGTGTTCCCACTGGGCCGAGAGGCTGTGGTCCTTGGTCACGATGGTCCAGCCGTCCTTGCCCAGCTCCTTGATCTCGCGCTTGCCCAGGTTGAGCATGGGCTCGACGGTGAAGACCATGCCTTCTTCCAGCACGGTGCCCGTTCCGGGGCGGCCGTAGTGCAGGATCTGGGGCTCTTCGTGGAACTTCTGGCCGATGCCGTGGCCGCAGAACTCGCGCACCACCGACAGGCCGTGGCCTTCGGCAAAGGTCTGGATGGCGTTGCCGATGTCGCCCAGCGTGGCACCGGGCCTGACCTGCTGGATGCCCAGCCACATGGCGTCGAAGGTCAGTGCCGACAGGCGCTTGGCTGCGATGGAGCACTCTCCGATCATGAACATGCGGCTGTTGTCGCCGTACCAGCCGTCCTTGGTGATGACCGTGACGTCCACATTGACGATGTCGCCCTTCTTGAGCGGCTTGTCATTGGGAATGCCGTGGCAGACCACATGGTTGACCGAGGTGCACAAGTGCCCAGGGTAGGGAGGGTAGCCGGGCGGCTGGTAGCCGATGGTGGCGGAGACCGTGCCCTGCTGCGCCATGCATTCGGCGCCCAGGCGGTCGATCTCGGCCGTGGTGATGCCGGGCTTGATGTGGGGGGTGATGTAGTCCAGCACTTCCGAAGCCAGGCGGCAGGCCACGCGCATGGCTGCGATGTCTTCAGCGCTCTTGATGGTGATGCTCATGCCCGCAATTATCCCATTGCGCCTTCGGGCGTGCAGGGGTAAGGGGCGGCTGTCGCCATCGGGACGGCTCAGCCCGGTAAAATAGCGGCCTCACCGATTCAGCGCCTTGCAGCCAGCCCCCGGAGGGCGGGGCCGCAGGGCGCTTTTCACAAGCCTCCTCACCCAACAGGCCGCCACGTGACCTTGCATCTGACACAGTTGGAGGGTGGAAACGCTCTCAGCTCGTTCCGCGCCCAGCAGCTCCTGACCGAACTGGTCTCCATCCATCCCAAAATCACCGGCATTGCCGCGCGCTTCGTGCACCTGGTGGCCACGGACGCCGCACCCACGCCCGCATTGCAAGAGCGCCTCCAGGCGCTCTTGACCTATGGAGACCCCTATGAAGGCCCGGCCGACGGTGCCGCCCTGGTGGTCACTCCGCGCCTGGGAACGATCTCCCCATGGGCCTCCAAGGCCACGGACATTGCCCGCAACTGCGGCCTGGGCGTGTTCCGCGTGGAGCGCATCACCGAATACCGCATCGCCTTCAAGACCGGCCTGCTGAGCAATGTGCTGGGCAGCGCGCCTGAGCTTTCGGCCGAGCAGACTGCACGGATCGCCGCCTTGCTGCACGACCGCATGACCGAGTCGGTCTTCGCCACGCGCGCCGAGGCCGAGCAACTGTTCTCCGCCCTGGACGCCGCTCCCATGGAGTTCGTCGATGTGCTGGGCGGCGGCCGCGCCGCGCTGGAGACCGCCAACCGCCAATGGGGCCTGGCCCTGGCCGACGACGAGATCGACTACCTGGTCGATGCCTTCAAGGGCCTCAAGCGCAATCCCACGGACGTGGAACTGATGATGTTCGCGCAGGCCAACAGCGAGCACTGCCGCCACAAGATCTTCAACGCCCAGTTCACCATCGACGGCGAGGCCCAGGACAAGAGCCTGTTCGGCATGATCCGCAACACGCACCAGGTCTCGCCCCAGCACACGGTGGTGGCCTACTCGGACAACGCCTCCATCATGGAAGGCCATGAGGTCGAGCGCTTCGTCGCCACCTTCGAGGCGGCCCTGGACAAGATCAAGGCGCCCAGCTACCAGAAGAAGCAGGCCGTCAACCATGTGCTGATGAAGGTGGAGACGCACAACCACCCCACGGCCATCTCCCCCTTCCCCGGCGCATCGACCGGCGCGGGCGGCGAGATCCGCGACGAGGGCGCCACGGGCCGCGGCTCCAAGCCCAAGGCCGGCCTGTCGGGCTTCACGGTCTCCAAGCTGTGGGGCAGCGAAGTGGGCAAGCCCGAGCACATCGCCAGCCCGCTGCAGATCATGATCGAGGGCCCGCTCGGTGGCGCGGCCTTCAACAACGAATTCGGCCGTCCCAACCTGACCGGCTATTTCCGCGAGTACGAGCAGCAAGTCGGCGTGGGTGCCGATGCCGTGATGCGCGGCTACCACAAGCCCATCATGATCGCGGGCGGCCTGGGCGTGATCGACTCCGAACTGACTCAGAAGATCGAGTTCCCCGCCGGCACCCTGCTGATCCAGCTGGGCGGCCCCGGCATGCGCATCGGCATGGGCGGCGGCGCTGCCAGCTCCATGGCCAGCGGCACGAACGCGGCCGAGCTGGACTTCGATTCCGTGCAGCGCGGCAATCCCGAGATCGAGCGCCGCGCCCAGGAAGTCATCAACCACTGCTGGGCCCAGGGCGACAAGAACCCCATCCTGGCCATCCACGACGTGGGTGCCGGCGGCCTGTCCAATGCCTTCCCCGAGCTGACCAACGATGCAGGCCGTGGCGCGCGCTTTGACCTGCGCGCCGTCAACCTGGAGGAATCCGGCCTGGCGCCCAAGGAAATCTGGTCCAACGAAAGCCAGGAACGCTATGTGATGGCCATCGCTCCCGAATCGCTGGCCGAGTTCACGGCCTTCTGCGAGCGCGAGCGCTGCCCGTTCGCCGTGATCGGCACGGCCACGGAAGAACGCCAGCTGGTGCTGGAGGACACGGCGGTGGCCTCGGGCGACCAGAAGTTCCCCGTGGACATGCCCATGAACGTGCTGCTGGGCAAGCCGCCCAAGATGCACCGCGACGTGGCCACCGTGCAGCGCGAGCTGCCGCCCATGGACCTGACCGGCGTGCCCCTGGAAAAGGCCGTGATCGACGTGCTGGCCCATCCCACCGTGGCCTCCAAGCGCTTCCTGATCACCATTGGCGACCGCGCCGTGGGCGGTCTCACGCACCGCGACCAGATGGTCGGCCCCTGGCAGGTGCCCGTGGCCGACGTGGCCGTGACCCTGGCCGACTACCGTGGCTTCAAGGGCGAGGCCATGGCCATGGGCGAGCGCACGCCGCTGGCCTCCATCAACGCCCCGGCGTCGGGACGCATGGCCGTGGCCGAGGCCATCACCAACATGCTGGCCGCGCCCATCGAGCTGTCCAAGGTCAAGATGTCGGCCAACTGGATGGCGGCCTGCGGCGAGCCCGGCGAAGACGCGGCGCTCTACGCCACCGTCAAGGCCGTGGGCATGGAGCTGTGCCCGCAGCTGGACATCTCTATCCCCGTGGGCAAGGACAGCCTGTCCATGCGCACCCAGTGGAACGAGGGCGGCCAGGTCAAGAAGGTGACCTCGCCCGTCAGCCTGATCATCACGGGCTTCGCCTCCATCGACGATGTGCGCGGCACGCTCACGCCCCAGCTGGACGCCTCGGAAGACGACAGCACCCTGGTCCTGGTGGACCTGGGCCGCGGCAAGATGCGCATGGGCGGCTCCATCCTGGGCCAGGTGCTGGGCCAGTCCGGCAATGAAACGCCTGACCTCGATGACGCCAAGGACCTGATTGCCCTGGTCGATGCCGTCAACGACCTGCGCGCCAAGGGCCAGATCCTGGCCTACCACGACAAGGGCGACGGCGGCCTGCTGGCCACCGTGGCCGAGATGGCCTTTGCCGGCCATGTGGGCGTGGCCATCAACGTGGACATGCTGGTCACCGAAGGCGACGGCATCAGCGACAGCCGCATGGACTCGGGCGAAGGCAAGAACTGGGCCTCCCAGATCAGCGGCCGCCGCGACGACATGACGCTGCGCGCACTGTTCAACGAAGAGCTGGGCGCCGTGCTGCAGATCCGCACGGCCGACCGCGCCGCCGTGCTGCAGACCCTGCGCGAGCATGGCCTGTCCACCTGCAGCCACATCATCGGCAAGACGCGCCCCGTCTCGTCCAAGGTCGATGCGGGCAAGGGCGAACTGCAGGTCTGGCGTGATGCCAAGTCCGTCTTCGGCGCCTCGCTCAGCGACCTGCACCAGGTCTGGGATGCCGTGAGCTGGAAGATTGCCCAGCAGCGCGACAACCCGGCCTGCGCCGACAGCGAGCACGCCGCAGCCGGCGAGCCTGCCGACCCCGGCATGCACCTGCACCTGACGTTCGACCCGGCCGAGAACCCCGCCGCACCCTTCCTGAGCCTGGGCGCGCGCCCCCGCGTGGCCGTGCTGCGCGAGCAGGGCGTGAACTCCCATGTGGAAATGGCCTACGCCTTCACCGAGGCCGGCTTCGACGCGGTGGACGTGCACATGACCGACCTGCAAAGCGGCCGCGCGCAGCTGCAGGACTTCGCCGGCGTGGTGGCCTGTGGCGGCTTCAGCTACGGCGACACGCTGGGCGCCGGCATCGGCTGGGCGCGCTCCATCACCTTCAACGACAGCCTGTCCGCGCAGTTCCAGCAGTTCTTTGGCCGCAGCGACACCTTCGGCCTGGGCGTGTGCAACGGCTGCCAGATGTTTGCCGAGCTGGCCGACATCATTCCCGGTGCCCAGGACTGGCCGCGTTTCACGCAGAACCAGAGCAACCGCTTCGAGGCGCGCCTGTCCATGGTGGAAGTGCTGGAGTCGCCCAGCCTGTTCCTGCAGGGCATGGCCGGCAGCCGCCTGCCCATCGCCGTGGCCCACGGCGAAGGCTTTGCCAACTTCCGCTTCCGCGGCAATGCGGACAAGGCCATCGCCTCCATGCGCTATGTGGACAACCACGGCAAGGCCACCGAGCAGTACCCGTTCAACCCCAACGGATCGGCCGGCGGCCTGACGGCAGTGACCACGGCCGACGGCCGCTTCACGGCCATGATGCCCCACCCCGAGCGCGTGTTCCGCAACGTGCAGATGAGCTGGACCAACGGCGACAAGTCGGAATTCAGCCCCTGGATGCGCGTGTGGCGCAACGCCCGCAAGTGGCTGGGTTGATGCACTGAGCGACGCTGCAAAGCAGACAAAGGCCCTTCGGGGCCTTTGTCTTTTGCGTCTGTCCTTACTGCTCCAGCATCTGCCCTGTGCGCGCGCGGGCCTGCTGGACCAGGGTGGAGATCAGCACCGTCTCGGGCAGGTTGTGCCAGTAGCGGCGCGGCATCTCGCGCAGCATGGCCTGCTCCTTCAGGCGCGCCGGGTTGAAAGTGCTGGCGTAGTAGGTCAGCCACAGGGCCTCGCCCGCGTCGGCTGGCGGGGCATCGCTGCGGCGCGCGCCGGGCGCCAGGCGCAGCGCATGGCCGTCCCAGTGCGCGCTGCATTGTGGCGTGAGGATGGCCCAGTGCATGTTGGCAAAGCGCTTGCAGAAGAAGGGCGCCGCCGCGCGCACGATGTGGTGCTCGGGCTCGAACCAGGCAATGTGCAGATCGGGCTGGTCCGGCCGCTGCGTGGTCCGAAAGCGCACAAAGGCGTGCATCTTGTGGATCTCGCGCGAGACGGGGCGGGCCAGGGCCTCGATGGCGCGCCAGTCCGCATCCAGCGCATCCAGCCGCAGTTCGGGCCGGGCCTGCATGCGCGCCAGCCAGCGGTGGCATAGCTCGAAGCGGCCTGCCGCGCGGTGCATGCAGGCATGGCGCAGCGCGGACATCTGGGTGTCCGACAGGGACAGCCCTGCCTCGCCGGGGCCGGCCAGCCCGGCGAGTGCCGAGGCGGGCATGGCCTGCTGCGGCGTGCTGGAAAACAGGTCCACGCCCGCGCCGAGTTGCTGCGCACCCCGCGTGTCGGGCCACCGCCAGCGCACCAGAGCGGGGTCGGCGCCATGGGCCAGCAGCGCCCGGCAGGCTGCGCGAAAGCCGGGCCAGTCGTCGGGGCTGTCGAGTTCGATGGTGAGAGCCTGTGCTTGCATGGCGTGCTCCAGGCGCTAGAACAGGCTGGCCTGCAGCGCGCTTTGCACGCGCATGCCGCTGTGCCGTGCCTGGGCCTGGGCCTGGCTGGCCTGCGACTGCGCGATCAGCCGGGTGCGCAGCGCGGCCGAGTCGGTCTCGCCCAGCAGGGGCCGGTGGCCGTCGATCAGCACGAAGGGCAGGGCCTTTTGCACGGGGGCGCGCAGCCGCAGCAGATCGTCCAGCCGCAGCCTGCGCACGCGGCGCGCCGCCAGCAGGCGGTCCACCGTCTGCGTGCCCAGGCCCGGCACGCGCAGCAGCAGGCTGCGCGGCGCACGGTTGAGGTCCACGGGGAACTGCTGTCGGTTGGCCAGTGCCCAGGCCAGCTTGGGGTCGATCTCCAGGTCCAGCATGCCGTGGCGGCTGGCCGCCGCGATCTCGCCCGCCCCGTAGCCGTAAAAGCGCATCAGCCAGTCGGCCTGGTAGAGCCGGTGCTCGCGCATGAGGGGCGGCGCCTGCGGCGGCAGATCGCGCGAGGCATCGGGAATGGGGCTGAAGGCCGAGTAGTACACGCGGCGCAGGCCGTAGCCCGCATACAGCGTGTGGCTGGATTCGAGGATGTCGGCATCGGTTGCGCGGTCGGCGCCCACGATCATCTGCGTGCTCTGCCCGCCCGGCGCAAAGCGCGGCACGGCGGCGCGCTGCGCGGGCGCGCCGGGCAGGGACTGCGCCTGGCGCTGCTCGCGCGTGGCCGCGCGCCAGGCCTGCACATGCCGGTCCACGCCCTGCATGGCCTGGCGTATGCGCTGCCCATCCTTTTCAGGCGCGAACTGCGCCAGGCCGCTGGCCGTGGGCAGTTCCACATTGATGCTCAGGCGGTCGGCATGGCGGCCTGCCTGGGCCAGCAATTCGGGGGCGGCATCCGGGATGGTCTTCAGATGGATGTAGCCGCGAAAGTCATGCTCCTCGCGCAGGCGGCGCGCCACTTCCACCAGTTGCTCCATGGTGTAGTCGCTGGAACGGATGATGCCGCTGGACAGGAACAGCCCCTCGATGCAGTTGCGCCGGTAGAAGTCCAGCGTCAGCTGCACCACCTCGGCCACCGTGAAGCGGGTGCGCTGCACGTTGGAGCTCTTGCGGTTGATGCAGTAGCGGCAGTCGAAGATGCAGACATTGGTCAGCAGGATCTTGAGCAGCGAGATGCAGCGCCCGTCGGGCGCATAGCTGTGGCAGATGCCCATGCCGGTGACCGAGCCCATGCCCTTGCCGTCCAGCGAGTCGCGCCCCTGCGATCCGCTGGAGGCGCAACTGGCGTCGTACTTGGCGGCGTCGGCGAGGATGAAAAGTTTGCGTTGCAGCTCCATGGCTGTATAAATATACAGTATATTTGCCTGGCACGTCCGGTTTTCTAAGAACCCATCCCCCAGCCAGGGTCTGGTCCGGCCTTGCCTGGCTGCGGGTGGAACGCACTGTCGCGCTATCGCAATGGCCAGCGGATTGCAATGGTTGCCAGTGCAATGGAATGAAACCGTTTTCAGTGCGGAATGAGTGCTCGCTTTCTATCGGTGGCGATGTGCATCGCAGGAAATGGTGAATGCGTGTTTTCTGCGTCTTTCGCAATGCCTGAAGGCTGGCATGGCTTGGTGCCATCAATGCACGCGCTGATATAGCGCAGCTGGCTGCGCGCCATGTGGTTCCACATTCATGGGAGAGAGGCTGGGTGTTGTTGTGAATTGTTTCAAATTGCCGATAACTATTGCTGATAGGCTTTCGGGTTTGCCGGGCAGTGCCGTTTCATTCAATGCGCCCGGTGATGACAAACACTTGGAGAGGGAGCTTCGGTGTCGCGTGTATTAGGAACAGAGAGCGAAGTGCTGGCGCTGTCGCCGGACGCCTCATCCAGCAAGGCCGCCAAGGGCCTGCAATCGCCCGCCAAATGGCCCGCCATGGGCGCCAATGATGTGGCGGTCTGGGGTGAATGCCAGGGCAGCGGCAGCAAGCCCTACCAGACCCAGGTGGACCTGTCGGGGCCTTCCTTCAAATGCTCTTGCCCCAGCCGCAAATTCCCCTGCAAGCACGGGCTGGCGCTGATGCTGATGCGTGCCGGCGGGCAAGTCCCCGAAGGCGGTGATCCGCCCGCCTGGGTGCAGACCTGGCTGGACAGCCGCCAGGAAAAAGCCGAGAAGAAAGAGGCAAAGGCTGCCGCCGCAGCGGCCGAGCCGCCACCCGATCCCGAGGTCGCGGCCAAACAGCAGGCCAGGCGCGAGGACAAGCGCTGGGACAAGGTCGAAGCCGGCCTGCAGGAGCTGTCGCTGTGGATGCAGGACATGGTGCGTGCTGGCCTGGCCAACCAGGCCAGCGACACGCAGATGCGCCAGCGCTGGAACAACATGGCCGCGCGCATGGTCGATGCGCAGGCCACGGGCATGGCGGCGCGCATCAAGGACTGCCGGGATCTGGTGGACAGCCACCGCGACTGGCCGCGCGACATGCTGGTGCAGCTGGGCCACTGGCAGTTGATCATCGACGCCGTTCGCCGCCGCGAATCGCTCAGCCCCGAGGTCAAGGCCGACGTGATGGCCGCGCTGGGCTGGCCCATGGACAAGGCCGAGGTGCAGGCCAGGGGCCAGCTGGTCGAGGACGAATGGCTGGTGGCCGGCCTGCGCATGATCGAGCGCGAAGGCCGGCTCATGGAGCGGCGCGTCTGGCTGCAGGGCCAGCGCACCGGGCGCATGGCCCTGGTGCTGGACTATGCGCAGGGCGGGCGCGGCTTTGAATCGGCCTGGGTGCCGGGCCATCGCTACGGCTGCGCGCTGAATTTCTATCCGGGCCATGCGCCGCTGCGCGCCATTACGGCCAATGGCAACGGGCCTGCGCTGCCTGCCGATGGCGCCAGCCCGCTGGCCACCTCGGCCGGGGGCGACGTCCTGCAACTGCTGGGCCAGCGCATTGCCGCCAACCCGCTGCAGGCCACGCAGCCGCTGTGCCAGGACCGGCTGCGGCTGGTGCCCGCCCAGGGCCAGTGGTTTGCGGCCTGGCCCCAAGCGCTGGATGCATCGCCGGTCACCCCTGGCACGGCAGCGCCAGTGCAGCCCGTTCCCGTGGCGATTGACGATGCCGAGGCCTGGCGCCTGCTGGCGCTCAGCGGCGGTGCGCCCATGCAGCTGTTTGGCGAATGGGAACCCGGCCAGGCCGTGGGCCGCTGGCGGCTGCTGAGTGCCTGGCAGGCCCGCGAGGGTGAAACCGCCCAGCAATGTATCTGGCAGAACCAGGGTGATCCGGTATGAGCAACGCACAACTTTGGGCTGCGTTGCAGCAATCGGCCATGGTCGGCTCGGACCGGCTGGCCGTGCCGCCTGCGCTGGCTTCGGGCGTGGACCCGTCCGCAAGCAGGTCACAGCAGGCCGTGCAGGCCGCGCTGCAGCCCCGCGCTGACGTGCCCGGTGACTCGCCCGCCCAGCAACTGCTGCGCGCCAGCGCCGTGGCGGCCGTGTTCGAGCGGGCCGGCTGGCAGCCTGGCGCGCTGGTGTGCCTGACGGCACCGCTGGCCGTGCCGGCCGCAGCGCCTGCGGAGTCGCGCACCGCGCCTGCCGATGCGCGCCTGCACACCCTGATGGGCGACGTGCTCAAGGACGGCCCGTTCGAGCTGCAGGCCTCCATGCTGCGCACCCTGGACCAGGCCGGTCAGCGCCTGCCCCACGATCTGCTGGTGCCTGCGCTGGAGCAGGGCCGCCAGTCCGTGGAGCTGCGCCAGTGGCTGGCCCCCGTGCTGGGCGAGCGCGGACGATGGCTGGGCACGCTCAACCCGCAATGGGGCTATGCCAGCGGCGTGGAGGAAACCGCCGACCCCGAACTGGTCTGGCAGGAGGGCTCGGTGGAGCAGCGCGTGGCCCTGCTGCGCAGCGAGCGCGCAACCGATGCCGCCAAGGCCCGCACGCGGCTGGAAGGCAGCCTGAAGGAACTGGGCGCCAAGGAGCGCCTGCCCCTGGTCCAGGCCCTGGCCGTGGGGCTGGGCATGGACGATGAGCCGCTGCTCGAAAAACTGCTGTCCGACCGCAGCAAGGAGATCCGCGAGAACGCCGCGCAAATGCTCTCGTGCCTGCCGGACAGCGCGCACAGCCAGCGCGTCATGGGCTGGATGCAGTCCATGCTGCAGCAGGACGACAAGGGCCAGTGGAACGTGGAGCCTCCCGAGGAAGGCCTCAAGGAATGGGAGCGCGACGGCATCACGCTCAAGCCCGACGCCTACCACCGTGGCGGCAAGAAGGCCTGGCTGCTGGAGCAGATGGTGCAGCTCACGCCCGTGTCCTTCTGGACCCGCGCCCTGGGCCTGACGCCCCTGGAGGTGATGGAGTGGAGCCGGCGCAGCGACTGGAAGTCCTCGCTGCGCCAGGGCTGGGTGCAGGCCCTGCAATACCAGTTGGACGTGGAATGGATCGATGCCGCCCAGACCATGGGCCGCGACATGCGCCACGACGCGCTCCTGCCCGCCCTCATGGCCCGACTGTCCCGCGAGGAACGCGAGTCCCGCTGGATTGCCCAGTTCGAGCGCGACAGGCACAAGCTCATCGATGCCATCGAAGGCATGTCCCAGTCGCTGGGCGGCGCCGAACTGCTCTCGCCCGCGCTGTCGGCGCGGCTGACCGAGGCACTGCACGTGGCCGTGGGCGGCAAGCAGATCACGGGCAACTGGCACAGCTACCGCGCCGACCAGGCCCTGCTGTCCTGTGCGCGCATGCTGGACGTGACCGCGCTGGAGCGCTTTGCCGAACTGTGGCGCAAGCCCTCGGTGCTGGATGCGCAACCCGAGCCTGAGCCCGAGCCGCAAACCGAACCTGCGGCAGCAGTCACGGCCACCGCTGCCGCCACAGCCGCTGCAGTTGCCGCACCGGCAAGCATTCCCCTCACGCCCCAGCAGCAGGCGCGCCTCGAACGCAGCCGCGTGCGGCCCTGGGACGAGGAGCGCATGCGCGGCCATCTGGAGCGCATCGTCGATCTGCGCCTGGGCCTGCACCAGGCCTTTGTTGCCCTGCGCGGCCCGGCCTGAGCCGCGCCCGTCCTGCCGCGTACCCCGAACCGAACCGAATCCAACCCTTACCCCTTCCCGGAAGCACACCATGAGCCAAGTCCTGCGCCAGCATGCCGAACAGCAATTCGCCGAAGAACTCGAAGCCCTGCGCAAGGTGGACGACCGTCCGCGTCCGCCCAACTGGAAGCTCTCGCCCTGGGCCGTGCTCCAGTACCTGATGGGCGGCAAGCTCGGCAACGGCTTCGAGGTCAGCCCCAAGTACATCGGCAATCCGCGCCTGATGGAAATCGCCGTCTCCACCCTGGCCACCGACCGCGCCCTGCTGCTGTACGGCGTGCCGGGCACGGCCAAGTCCTGGGTGTCCGAGCACCTGTCGGCCGCCGTCAGCGGCGACTCCACCATGCTGGTGCAGGGCACGGCCGGCACCAGCGAGGAGCAGCTGCGCTACGGCTGGAACTACGCCCAGTTGCTGGCCCACGGCCCGTCCGAGAAGGCGCTGATCCCCAGCCCCCTGGTCAATGCCATGAAGCTGGGCAAGATCGCCCGCATCGAAGAGCTGACCCGTATCCCGGCCGACGTGCAGGACACGCTGATCACCGTGCTGTCCGAAAAGACCCTGCCCGTGCCCGAGCTGGGCAGCGAAGTGCAGGCCGTGCAGGGCTTTTCGGTCATTGCCACGGCCAACAACCGCGACAAGGGCGTGAACGAGCTGTCCAGCGCGCTCAAGCGCCGCTTCAACACCGTCATCCTGCCCGTGCCGGCCTCGCAGGACGAAGAGGTGCAGATCGTCACCAAGCGCGTGGCCGAGCAGGGCCGCGCCCTGGCCCTGCCCGCCGAGCCGCCGGCCCTGCAGGAAGTGCGCCGCGTGGTGCAGATCTTCCGCGAGCTGCGCAACGGCCAGACCGAAGACGGCAAGACCGTGCGCGTCAAGTCGCCCAGCAGCACGCTGTCCACGGCCGAGGCCATCTCGGTCATCAACAGCGGCATGGCGCTGGCCGGGCATTTCGGCGACGGCGTGCTGCGTGCGGGCGATGTGGCCTCGGGCCTGCTGGGCGCCGTGATCAAGGACCCGGTGCAGGACAGCGTGGTCTGGAAGGAATACCTGGAGACCGTGGTCAAGGAGCGCAGCGACTGGAAGGACCTGTACCGCGCCTGCCGCGAGCAGCTCTGAAGCCCCCAGTCCCGTACCGCTGACCGACCGCACCTTCTGCGCATCCCCTGTATGGCCACCTCTGCCAATCCGCTTCATTTCTTCGGCATCCGCCACCATGGCCCGGGCTGCGCGCGCAGCCTGCTGCAGGCCCTGGAGCAGCTGCAGCCCGACTGCCTGCTGGTGGAGGGACCGCCCGAGGGCGAGTCCCTGCTGCCCATGCTGCAGCATGCCGACCTGCAGCCGCCCGTGGCCATGCTGGTCTATGTGCAGGACAGCCCGGCCCATGCCGCCTTCTATCCCTATGCCGAGTTCTCGCCCGAATGGCAGGCCCTGCAATGGGCGGCGCGCCAGGGCGTGGCCACGCGTTTCATCGACCTGCCCCAGACCCACCGCATGGCGCTGGACATGGCCGAACAGGAGCGGCGCCGGGCCGAGGCGGGGGCAGCAGATGCAGCTGATGCAGGCGCGGATGCGGCCGACGAAGGCCAGGATGCAGATGCCGACACCGGCTCCGACTCCGTCGCCGCTGCGGCAGACGGCAGCCAGCTCCAGAGCAATGCCGCCGAGGCCCTGGACCGCGACGACACCACGCAGTCCGTGCCGGCTGCCGACCTGGCCGTCGATCCCTCGGCACCGTCCCCGCAGGACTGGCACGATCCGCTGGACCTGCTGGCCGAGGCCGCTGGCTACCCCGACGGCGAAAGCTGGTGGAACCGCATGGTCGAGGAACGCGGCGACGGTGCCACCCTGTTCGAGGGCATTGCCGAAGCCATGACCGTGGTGCGCGCCGAGCTGCCCAACGAAGTGCGCGGAGAACGCCATGCCCAGCGCGAGGCGTTGCGCGAAGCCTGGATGCGCCAGTGCATGCGCGAGGCCGTCAAGGCCGGCCACCAGCGCATTGCCGTGGTCTGCGGCGCATGGCATGTGCCTGCCCTGCAGGCCCAGGTCACCGCCAAGGCCGATGCCGCCACGCTCAAGGGCCTGCCCAAGGCCAAGGTCCAGGCCACCTGGGCACCCTGGACCTACCGCAACCTGTGCTCGTCCAGCGGCTATGGCGCGGGCGTGGATTCGCCGGGCTGGTATGAACATCTGTGGCGCTGCTCCGAGCCTGTGCCCGAGTCCTTGTCTCAGCCCGCACTTGCTGCCGACCCGGCACGCGCCAGCACCCAGCGCACCGTCGGCTGGCTGGCGCGCGTGGCCCATCTGCTGCGCTCCAAGGACCTGGACTGCTCCAGCGCCCACATCATCGAGGCCACGCGCCTGGCCGAAAGCCTGGCGGCCCTGCGCGGCCACGCCAGCCCCGGCCTGCCCGAGCTGGACGAGGCCATCGTTACCGTCATCAGCATGGGCGAGCGCACGCCGCTGCGCCTGATCGAGCGCGAACTCAGCGTGGGCGACCGCATCGGCGGCGTGCCCGCCGACGTGCCCCAGGTGCCGCTGCAGCGCGACATCGAGCAGCAGCAAAAAAGCCTGCGCCTCAAGCCCGAGGCGGCCGCCAAGGTCCTGGCCCTGGACCTGCGCAAGGACACGGACCGCGAACGCAGCCACTTCCTGCACCGCCTGCGCCTGCTGGGCATAGAGTGGGGCAGCGTCACCACCGACCAGCAGCGCAACCGTGGCACCTTCCGCGAAAGCTGGCAGCTGCAGTGGGAGCCCGAGCTGGCCGTGCGCATCATCGAGGCCAGCCGCTACGGCGGCACCCTGGTGCAGGCCGCCGCCGCCAAGGTGCGCCAGGCGCTGACGCCCGAGACCCCGCTGCCCGAGCTGGCCAAGACCATCGACGACGCCCTGCTGGCCGACCTGCCGCACCTGGTCGATGCCCTCATGCACGACCTGGCCGACCGCTCGGCCAGCACCGGCGATGTCTCCCAGCTCATGCAGGCGCTGCCGCCGCTGGCCAATGTGCTGCGCTACGGCAGCGTGCGCCAGACCGACACCCAGGCCCTGGCCACGGTGATCGACAGCATGGCGCTGCGCGCCGCCATCGGCCTGCCCCTGGCCTGCATGGCGCTGGATGAAGACGCTGCAAGACACATGCAGGCCACGGTGCTGCAGGCCCACGAGGCCCTGCGTCTGCGCGATGCCGAGGAGCCGCGCGAAGCCTGGTTCGGCGCCCTGCGCAGCATTGCCATGGGCGACGCGGGCGCCGCCTTGCTGCGCGGCGCGGCCTGCCGCCTGCTGCTCGATGCCCACCGCCTGGACAGCGAGGCCGTGGCCACGCAACTGGGCCGCAATCTCTCGCTGGGCGTGCCGCCGCTGGACGCCGCCGCCTGGCTGGACGGCTTTCTCAACCGCCAGGCCCTGGTGCTGCTGCACGACGACGCCATCTGGGGCGCCGTCGATGCCTGGCTGGCGCAGCTGGGCGAGACCCAGTTCACCCAGATCCTGCCCCTGGTGCGCCGCAGCTTCTCGGCCTTCTCCAACCATGACCGCCAGAGCCTGGGCGAGAAGGCCCGGCGCGGGCAGGGCAGTGCGGCCGTGGCGGCTGCATCCGCAAGTGCCGCGGGTGCCGCAGGCGCGGCAGGCGATGGGAACGACGGCGCCTGGAACGAGGCGCGTGCCGTGCTCGCCATTCCCGTACTCGATCAACTGCTGGGCCTGAACCTGCCCGCGCAACCGCTGACCCGCCTGCAGGAGGCCCAGCCATGAACACCGCTGCCACCGTGAACGATGCATCCCTTGCCGGCGCCGACCCGCAGGAGACCGCCCCCCAGCCCACCACCCGCCTGCAACGCTGGCGCCTGGTGCTGGGCCAGCCGTCCGAGGCCAGCTGCGGCGGGCTGGGCCCAAAGGGCAGCTCCATCGACGAGATGGACAAGGCCCTGGCCGCGCTCTACGAAGAGGACAACAAGGACGGCGGCCTCTCGCGCCGCGGCGGGCGGGGCAACTCCTCGCCCAGCGTGGCGCGCTGGCTGGGCGACATCCGCAAGTACTTTCCCAGCCAGGTCGTGCAGGTCATGCAGCGCGACGCCATGGAGCGCCTGAACCTGCGCGAACTCATGCTCCAGCCCGAAATGCTGGAGCATGTGCAGCCCGACGTGCACATGGTGGCCGACCTCATCTCCCTGGGCTCCGTCATCCCGCAGAACACCAAGGAGACCGCGCGCATCGTCGTGCGCAAGGTGGTGGATGACCTCATGCGCCGCCTGGAGGAGCCCATGCGCAGCGCCGTCTCGGGCGCGCTGGACCGCAGCCAGCGCAACCGCCGTCCGCGCCATTCCGAGATCGACTGGAACCGCACCATCCGCGCCAACCTGCGCCACTGGCAGCCCGACTACCGCACCATCGTGCCCGAGACCCTGGTCGGCTACGGCCGCAAGGTGCGCCGCCCGCAGCGCGAAGTCATCCTGTGCATAGACCAGAGCGGCTCCATGGCCAACTCCGTCGTCTACTCCAGCATCTTCGGTGCCGTCATGGCCAGCCTGCCGGCCGTCGCTACCCGTCTGGTGGTCTTCGACACGGCGGTGGTGGACCTGACCGACAAGCTCTCCGATCCCGTGGACGTGCTGTTCGGCGTGCAGCTGGGCGGCGGCACCGACATCAACCGTGCCGTGGGCTACTGCCAGGGCCTGATCAGCGAGCCGCGCAACGCCATCGTCGTGCTCATCTCCGACCTCTATGAAGGCGGTGTGGAAAGCGGCCTGCTGCGCCGCGCCTCCGAACTGGTGGAGTCGGGCGTGCAGTTCATCACCCTGCTGGCACTCAGCGACGAAGGCGCCCCCGCCTACGATGCGCAACTGGCCGCCAAGCTGGCCGCGCTGGGCGTGCCATCGTTCGCCTGCACGCCGGACGCCTTCCCGCAGCTCATGGCCGCCGCCATCCGCCGCGACGACGTGGCGGCCTGGGCGGCAGGGCAGGGCTTCAAGACCAGCAAGTGACGCACGGCCGGTCGGCCCCGTGACCGGGCTGGCCGCCGGGCATCTCCTACATGGGCAGGACATGCCCAGGCCCCATGATGGCGCCCAGGCAAAAAGAAGTTCCCCGAACAATTCACTGGAGTAATGCGATGGCTGGTGCTGGTTTGCTGATGCTGCTGGACGATATTGCAGCGATCCTGGACGACGTGGCCCTCATGACCAAGGTGGCGGCACGCAAGAGCGTGGCCATGGCCGACGATGTGTCCGTCATGACCAAGGTGGCTGCGCAGAAGACGGCCGGCGTGCTGGGCGATGACCTGGCCCTGAACGCCCAGCAGGTCACGGGCGTGCGCGCCGAGCGCGAGATTCCCGTGGTCTGGGCCGTGGCCAAGGGCTCGCTGATCAACAAGGCCATCCTGGTGCCGGCGGCGCTGCTGATCAGCGCCTTCATTCCCTGGGCTGTCACGCCGCTGCTCATGGTGGGCGGTGCCTTTCTGTGCTTTGAGGGTTGCGAGAAGCTGGCCCACAAATTCCTGCATTCGCCCGAGGAAGATGCCGTGGAGCGCGAGCGCCTCACCCAGGCCAATGCCGATGCGGGTGTCGATCTCGTCGCCATGGAAAAGGACAAGATCAAGGGCGCCGTGCGCACCGACTTCATCCTCTCGGCCGAAATCATCGCCATTACCCTGGGCACCGTGGCCTCTGCGCCGTTCGGGCAGCAGGTGGCCGTGCTGGCGGGCATTGCCCTCATCATGACCGTGGGCGTCTATGGCCTGGTGGCCGGCATCGTCAAGCTCGATGACCTGGGACTGTGGCTGGGCCAGCGTGCCAGCGCTGCGGCCCGCGCGCTGGGCCGGGGCATCGTCGCCGCCGCGCCCTGGCTGATGAAGGGGCTGTCCGTTGCGGGCACGGCCGCCATGTTCCTGGTGGGTGGCGGCATCCTCGTGCACGGCGTGCCTGCGCTGCACCACGCCGTGGAGGGCCTGGGCGAGGCCGTGGCCCAGGGTGCGCTGGGCGGCCTGTGGCGCGTGCTGGCGGTGAATGTGCTCAACGCGGTGGCCGGCATCGTGGCCGGTGCCATCGTGCTGGCGGCTGTCGAAGGCATCAAGCGCCTGCGCCGCCGCTGAGTCGCGGCAAACATCGCCCGCCGGCCCTGGAGCCGGCAAGGCACGCCACGGGGGCCGTACGGCCCCCGTTTGCATGGAATTTTCGCTTCGGCGCATCGCATTTGACTGTGGGCGCAAGCACGTGCATTTCCCCTGGAACTCCGCAAGGCCAGGCGTCCTCCTGTCCCTTGGCGGCGGCGCAACGCGTTTGCGCCTGCCGGCCGCCGAGGCTCCGGGAACGGCCCATTGCCGCAGCGGAGCCGTTGTCGGGACCGGGCGGCTGAATTCGCATCCGCACCGGTCCCTGGGTGTTCATCAGGGGGACTCCATGATTTCCAACCTCACCAAGGCCAGCGTGCTGCGGTCCGTCATCGCCGGCTGCACGCTCGCGCAAGCGGGCAGGGCCGAGAAACTCAGCACCGAGCGCGCGCGCACGGCGCTCAACCGCATCTGCGAGCTGCTGCATCTGCCCAACGACCTGGCCGCCATCCACGCGGAGCCGCAGCTGTACCTCGAATCCCTGGCCCACTTCGAGAGCCTGCCCCAGTTCGAGCTGCGCACGCCGCTGGTGGCCAAGCTCAAGCAGGTGCTGGGCCTGCGCTCGTCCAGGCAACTGACGCCGGCCGTGCTCGCGCAGGTCAGCGCGTCACAGCTCATCAACCAGGGCGTCTCCATCATCGCCCTGGCCGATCTGCAGGAGTGGCTGCTCAAGCATGACCTGTCGCTGATGCATGGCCCGCCCATCACGGATATCGACTTCAGGGAGGCCAGAAAGGCCATTGCCTTGCTCGACGCCTTCGACTTCGACACCGAATCGCTGGAATGGCAAATGAATCACCTGGCCCGCAAGCGCGGCCGGGCCAGGAGCCGGCCTGCCCCGCCTGCCTGCGCAGTGGAATCCCTGCCTGCCGTCAGCACCACAGGGGCTGCGCCCTAATATCGGGGCTTCCCAACAAGGCCCGATACACCATGAAGTTCTCCTTGCTTGCTGCCGCGGCTGTGGCATTGCAACTGCTGGCGCCGGCTCCTGCCCTGGCGGCCGACGACATCGTGTTCAAGGACAGCGCCGGCCGCGTGCTCAGGCGCAGCGACCTGGACAAGGCCGATGGCCGCTTCAGCTGGGAACTGCCCTCCGCCACACCCGTCAACCAGGCCGCGCGCGATGCCCATGCCTTGGGCCGCGCTGCAGGGCAGAACGGCGATTACCGCGCCGCCCTGGCACATTTCGAGACCGCCTCGAAGCTGGCGCCCCGCTGGCCCTATCCCGTCTACGACGCTGCATTCACCTACCTGCTGCAAAAGGACTTTGACGCGGCCTATCGGCGTTACCGGCGCGTGGATGCACTGGCGCCCAGGGGCTTCTTCACCGCCAAGACGGCCGTGCACAGCCTGCGCATGGAGCGTGACGGCAAGCTCCCCCAAGGCACCTACCTGCGCTACCTTGCCCTGGAGTGGGAAACCGACCGCGACAAGACGCGCCAGGCCGCCTTGGCCATGACCCGCGAGACGCCCGGCTTCGCTCCCGCCTGGAAGACGGCCGCCCATCTGGAGGACGACCCCGCAAAACGTCTCGCTCTGCTGGACAGCGGCCTGAAGGCCGGCCCCGATGCCGAGACCCGCGGCTTTCTGCTCCTGAACAAGGCCATGGTGCTGCGCGAACGAAACCAGATCCCCGAGGCCATGGTGATGCTGGGAGAGCTTGCGTTAGACCCGCAGTCTCCGCTGGATGTCGAGGCCCTGGCTCGGCACACGCTGGCGCAGTGGGCGCGGCCTTGACGCTGGCACCTGCACATTCCGCCCTGCAGCCCGCTCAGCGCAGGGCGAGCTCCACGGCTTCCGCAGACAGCCCGTAGGCCTCCACGAAGACCTCGATGCGGTCCTGCGTCTGCGCGTTCACAAACGTCTCCATGCCCACGCTGTCCATCTCCCCTGACAGCATCTGGCCCGTATTCACGGGGCGGGTATCGAGCTGCTGCGCCAGCACGCAGCTGTCCTCTCCCTCCGGCTGCAGGCCGATGAGCCCCGTCTGGTTGTTGATGGCAATCACCCTGGCTTGTCTTTGCATGCTCCACCCTGTCGTCTGAATCCGTCGTTTCTGGAATGGCGAAAAGGCGCCGCCTTGTGCAACGCCCCTGCCTGTCCTGGCGACTGTAGGCAAGGCTTGCGGACGGCGGTAGAGGTCCGGGGCTTGGTGGACTGCCAAGAAGAATTTACGAATGGTTTTCGGAGATGCTGAGTTTTCTGTTGAATGTGGCGGATGTGCCGAGGCGGTTGCAAGGCGCTTTGACCCGGCGACCTGGAGTGGATGCACTCGACGCGGCATCTGCTGTGCGATGGCCATGCATGGCGAGGAAGGTATGAAACCTTCCGAAGCGCTGGCTTTGAACCGTACCGGGATTCGCCATGTGGTCAAGTCCCACCGTGCGACCCTGATGGATGAGGCCGCCATCCAGGAGGAACTGCAGCGCCTGTTGGGCATGTCGGTCGATGGGCTGACGCCCAGTGCCTTGCCGGAGGCCTTCCGCAGCCAGGTGCTGGCCGAGGCGCTGCCGATGTGGGCAAGGCATTGCGCGCCAGCGTTCCTTCCTGATGAATCGGCAAGTGAACGGCATCTGCCGCAAACCTGCGATAGATACCTGACCAAGCACCTTCATTGCGGGTATCGCGGGCAGCCTCCCCCTCTCAGCTCCCCAGCGCCCCGCGCACGGCAGCGCGCTCTCCCATGCGCTTGAAATGCGCCTGCACCTTGGGGAAGCCGGCGATGTCCACGCCGTCGCCTTCCAGCCAGCCGGCAATGGTGAACAGATAGGCGTCGGCCACGGAATAGTCCGAGCCCAGCACCCAGGGGGCATCGCCCAGGTAATGGCGCTCGATCACGCCAAAGCATTCGGCCATGTTGGCTGCCACCTTGCGCTGCATGGAGGCAATGGCCGCTTCGTCATCGGCCCAGCGGCCTGCGCGGCGCCCGTGGGCGTGGGCCACGTGCACGGTGGAGGACAGGTAGCTGTGGAAATCCTGCATGTGGGCAAAGGCATACGCATCGTCGAGCGGGGCGAGCCGGGCCTCGGGGAAGCGGCGCGCAACGTAGGCCAGCAGGGCCGGCGTTTCGGTGAGCACGCCGCGCTCGGTTACCAGGGCGGGCACGCGGCCCTTGGGATTGATGGCCAGGTATTCGGGGCTGCGCTGCTCGCCCTTGGGGAAGTCGAGCTTGATGACTTCGTGCGGCGCATTGGCTTCGATCAGGGCGATGCGGGTGGCCAGGGCGCAGGTGCCGGGCGCGTAGTAGAGCTTGAGGGTGGTCATGAAAGAGACGGGCAGGAATGGGATACGTGCAGATTCTGCAGCCGGCGCCGATGGCCGGGCCGGCCCTCCAACTTAGTGCGTATCGCACGGCCGTGCAAGCGGCATCTGCGTCTTTGCTTATGCCGGTCCGGGGTGTTACAGCGCCCGGCTTCCTGTCCTGTCGAAAGGAGCCGTCAATCGCCGGCCGGGTCCCTGCCCTGACCGATCACCTTCATGCGCTTCTCCACATCCTTGATCAATGCAGACGGCGTGATGTCCAGGGCATCGCAAAGCTGAAACAGCATGCGGATGCTTGGGCTGTTGCGGCCCAACTCTATCAACGACACATAAGAACGGTCCATGTCTGCGCGCAGAGCCAAGTCTGTCTGCGACCAATTGCGCTTTGTTCTCAGGCTGCGCAGCGCCTGTCCGAATGCCTGATCTGGTTCCACGTTGCTTGCTCAAAATATTCAGCAAGGTTCGCTCTAGGCAATTGGTGATTTGTTGAATATATTCAGCAAAATAATTGGCTTCGATAGATTGAGCCAAATATGTTGGCGCGCGCCAAAAAAGCCTTGGCAAGAGTTCACGCAAATCAGGGGGAGGACGTAGTCAATGCACCAATGCAACTGCGACGGCGCAATGCCATGCGATTGCGAAGAGCAGGTCAACGATGCGCTGTGCCAGATGGGCGCTGCACTGAGCGTGCTGGAGATGCATGCCGAGCGCGTGCAAAGCCCGGAAATCTCTGCTGTCCGTGATCTGCTGCACCGCTACCACGAAGAGGCCCACCATGCGGCGGGCCTGGTGCACATGGCCGCGCCGGTGGTCTGCCTGCTGAACGATCTGTCTCTGAACCTGCGGCGGATCATCGCCCTGGTCGGGCGGCTCCATGGCGACGACAACGACGATCCCATCCTCTACGCGGTGAGCTATCTGTTGCTGTCTGCCAGGCGTTTTGCCGAGGGCGGGGCCTGCACGGAGGCCCTCCTGGCCGGCAGCAATGGCCGCGCCGAGAACCAGTAAGCCGCAGCCACGGCCTCGCACCTAGAACCCGGCATCACACATCGGTGGCCGCTGGCCTGCCGCGCAATGCGTTGCATGCATCCAACGCCATCCGATCCAGACGAGCAGGTCCGCGATGCGCTGTGCCGGATGGAAGCTGCACCGAGCGTGCTGCAGATGCATGCCGAGTGGGCTGTCTGTTGCTGTCCGCCAGGCGTTGTTCCAAGAGCGGGGCCTGCATTGGTCCCGCCCTGGCGGGCAGCAATGGCGGCACTCAGAACCGATAGGCCGCAGCCACACGCACCTCACGCCCGAAGCCCAGCGCGCAAAATTGCGCGCCGCCACGGAAGGTGTTGCATTGCGTGCGGTACTGCCTGTCGGTGAGGTTGCTGAGGTTGACCGAGAAGCGCCACGGGCCGGTGGTGTAGGCGGCCATGGCGTCCCACAGCGTGTAGGCGTCGTTCATGGGGGTCTTCACGCCGTCCATGGGCAGCTCGCCAGGCGTGGCGCTGATGTGGCGCAGGCCCAGGCCCAGCTCCAGGGCGCCGCGCTGGTACTTGCCCCACAGCGATGCGGCATGGCGCGGCGTGGCGCCGGGGCGCGCGCCGATCTCGATGGCGTTGTTGCTGCGCGTGACCCTGGAGTCGAGGTAGGTATAGGCCGCAATGGCCGAGAAGCCGCCGCCGATCTCGCCCTGGGCCTGCAGCTCCAGCCCCCGGTTGCGCACTTCGCCGGTCTGCACGTCGAAGCGAGGGTTGAGTGTGGATGGCGTGCGCACATTGCGCTTGCGCAGGTCGAACACGGCGGCGCCGAGCGTGTAGCCGGCCGATGGCGGCGCGTAGCGCAGGCCGGCCTCGAACTGGCGCGCGGTCTCGGGCTCGTAGGGCCTGCCGTTGGCGTCGGTGGCCGTGACCGTGGTCAGCGGTGGCTGGAAGGAGTTGTTGAAGGACACATAGGGAGCCAGGCCGCTGGGCGCCAGGTAGATCAGGCCCAGTCGCCCGGTGACTGCGCTGTCGGTGCGGCGCACGGTGGTGATGGCGAAGGGCGCGTTGGCTGCGGCGCGCGCGTCGTAGTCGGTGTCTATGCGTGCGCTGTCGCGGCGCAGGCCGGCGCTGAGCACCCAGCGCTCGCCGAACTTGATCTGGTCCTGCACGTACAGACCCACCTGATGCGTGCGGGCCAGCGCGCGGTCGCTGAGGTAGTTGTCATTCCAGTTCGGCGCGATGTGGATGGGGTTGACCAGGTCCAGCGGCGCCACGGCGCCGTTGAGCGAGTAGATGCGCCAGTCGAGCCTGGAGCGGTAGTAGTCGAAGCCCACGGCCCACTGGTGCGAGACGGCACCCGTCCGGTGGCGGCCTTCGATCTGCGTGTCCATGACCCAGGTCTGTTCGGCGTCGGGCCGCACCATGGCCAGGCGTGCCATGCCGCGCTGGTCGGCCGTCAGGCCCCGGTTGCGCATCTCGCGCCGGTCGTTGCGGCCGTCCAGGTAGCGCAGGTTGTTGCGCAGCGTGAGCTGGTCGTTCAGGCGGTGCTCCAGCAGCCAGCCCACGCTGGCATTGCGCTTGTGGTGGCCAGATCCCGGTCCGCTGACGTTGATGTCCGTGGCCGACCAGCCCGCAGGCGTCTGGCGGTAGTAGGGGATGACGAAGCCGGTTTCGTCCTCCTGGTACTGCGCCAGCAGGGTGAGGCTGGTGCGCTCGCCCAGCAGCGTGAAGGAGGGGGCGATGTAGCTGCGATCGGCGCGCAGGCCATTCCACTGCGTGCCCGATTCGCGCTTGAGCACGGTCAGCCGGGCCAGTGCCGTGCCCTGTTCATTGATGGCGCCACCGATGTCGGCCGTGAGCTGGCGCCGGTCGTGGCTGCCGAATTCCACGCCCACTTCGCGCTGCATGCCGGCGCGCGGGCGCTTGGTGACGGCATTGATCAGGCCCCCGGGCGCGGACTGGCCGTACAGCACCGAGGCCGGGCCGTGCACGACTTCCAGCCGCTCCAGCCCATATGGCTCCAGGTTGGTCATGAAGCCGTTGTGGACCATGCGCATGCCGTCGCGGTACAGGCCCGTGCCGGTCAGATAGAAACCGCGCACGGCCACGTCGTCATCGGTGACGCCGTAGTCCATGGGACGTACGCCCGCGCTGTAGCGCACGGCCTCGGCCACGCTGGAGATGGCCTGGTCGCGGATCTGGGCCTCGCCGATGATGCTGACCTGCTGCGGCGTCTCCAGCAGCGGCACATCCATCTTCATGGCCGAGGCGCTGCGGCGTGGCGCGTAGCCGGGCACGGCGCCCCAGGCGCTTTCATGCTCGGCATCGGCCAGCACGTTCACGGTAGGCAGTGCATGCTCGGCCGCGGCCCCGGGCCGCGCACGGTGCACGGCCCAGCCGCCTTCGGCCGTGCGCGTGGCCTGCAGCTGGTGCGGGGCGAGCAGGGCGGCAAGCCCTTCGTGCACGCCGCGCATGCCGCTCAGCGCCGCCGACTGTCGGCCCTGGACCAGGGCTGGATCGAACGAGAGGGTGATGCCTGCCTGGCGCGCAAGGCTGTGCAGGCTGGTCTCCAGATCACCGGCCGGCAGGTCGAACCGGATGGACCTGGCATCCGGGGCGGAGCTCGGGCTCTGGGCCAGAGCGGTCGCTGGCAGGCCCAGCGTGATCAACAGGCCCAGCGCCAAGGCCTGCGTGGCCAGGGCCGTGGGGCGTGTGCAGGAGGGCGGATGGGCAGCGTGGCGGGTACTGGGCAGGCTGGGCATGGAGGCAGTCCTTGAGAAGCGGCAAAGGAAAAAGCGATGTCTTTGCTCCTATGCCGAACGGGCGGTGTGAAACCCGTAATGACTGCCTGAAAAAATTCCGGATCAGGCTTTGACCAGGCGCATGGCGCTGTGGGCACCGCTGGCCGCACCTTGTCCGCGCTCCACACGCACAGGCAGCGTGCGGGCAATGGCGGCCAGCGCACGACCCGCCGGATCCGGCCCGTCCAGCTGGAATACGCCTGAAACATGCAGGGCAGCCACGTCGTCGGCGCATTCCATGGGAATGCCGGTCTGGCGTGACAGCTCGGTCACGAAGGCGTCCAGGCGCATGCGGCGGGCGACAAGCACGCCGTCGGTCCATGCGTCGGGCACCAGGCCTTCGTCGGGCAGGCGAACAGGGCGGTGCTGGCCGGCGTGCAGCACATGGGTTTCGCCGGAGGTGGCGACGATGGCGTCCAGGGGGCCTGGCGCAGTGCCGTCCAGCGCCCTGACATGGATGGCCACGCGGCCTTCGGTGACGTACAGGCGCGTGGCCGTGTCCGGGTGTTTTTCGTGGCGCACCCCGAAGCTGGTGCCCAGGGCCTCGAAGCGGGCCAGCGGCGTTTCCACCCAGAAGGAGCGTCGGCCCGCGAGGGAGCTCGGGTCGCTGCCGGTGTCGATGAAGATCTCGCCGCGTGCCAGGCGGACCACGCGGCGCAGCAAGGTGAAATCCACCTGCACCAGCGTGTCCGGTGCCAGGTGCAGGCGGCTGCCTTCGGCCAGCAGGGTGCTGCGGCGCTCACCGATGGCCGTGCCCAGCGCGATCTGCTCGCGCGGTGCAGCCCAACGCCATGCCATGGATCCCAGCAGCAGGGCAGCGGGGCCCAGGAACAGCAGCCGCTGCAGGCTTGCGCGCCGGCCTCGCGCCGGACCTGGACCAGTGGACCGCAGGACGCCGTGGGCCAGTCCCGCCTGGCCGGCGGGCAGGGCGAACTGGGCCTCCACAGCCTGGACCTGTTGCCAGGCCTGTTCGTGCGCGGCGTGGCTGCTGCGCCATGCCTGGCAGGCGGCGCGGTCGGCATCGGTGGCCGTGCCGGAGGCCAGCCGCACTGCCCAGGCAATGGCCTGTTCCAGCGCCTGGGGGGCCTGGTCTGCGCTCACGCCGTCAGTTCCTTGCGCAGGGCAAGGCAGTGGCGTATGGCGGCGGCCATGTATTTCTCGACGGAGCTCAGGCACACGCCCAGCTGCAGGGCGATTTCCGGGTAGCTCAGGCCTTCCAGGCGAGAGAGCAGAAAGGCGCTGCGGGCCTTGGGCGGCAGGCCGGCCAGCAGGTTGTCCATGCGCACCAGGGATTCGATCAGCAGATGGCGCTCCTCGGCCGAGGGCGCCAGCGGCTCGGGCAGGCTGGCGATGGCGTCCAGGCAGGCGCGCTCCAGCGCGGCGCGGCGGGTGTGGTCCACGACCAGGCCGTGGGCGATGGTGGTGAGCCAGGCGCGCGGCTCGCGCACGCCATGCAGGGACTGGGGCTTGCCCAGCACGCGAACGAAGGTGTCCTGGGCCAGGTCGGCCGCATCGCAGGGATTGCCCAGCCTGCGCCTGAGCCAGCCCACCAGCCAGCCGTGGTGGTCGCTGTAGAGCAGGGCGATGTCTGGGTGCGAAGGCGCGGCGGCCATGGGGCGGGTTCCTGGGAATGCGGATTTGATAATGATTCGCATTCTATTTGAGCAAGGGCTGCAGCCTGCCCGCAACTGGCCCGCCGCGCAATGCGTTGCATGTATCCAACGCGATCCGGCCATGCGGGGCTGCGCACCTTCGGGTTTGAGCTAGGACAAGATCGGCCACGTCCGCCCCTGATGCAATACAGCTACGGGATTTGCCCCGGGCTACTCCAAGACTCTCCATCATGAAAAGAACTCTGCTCGCCGTTGCTGCCGTTTGCGCCCTGTCGTCGGGTGCCGCGTTTGCGCAGCAGGCCGAAGGCCCCTGGATGGTGCGCGTGCGCGCCGTGAATCTGGACAGCGCCAACAAGGACAGCACGGGTCTGGGTCTGTCGATCAACAACAAGTGGATGCCCGAACTGGACGTGTCCTACTTCTTCACGCCCAACATCGCGGCCGAGCTGGTGCTGACCTACCCGCAAAAGCACGACCTGCGTGCCAACGGCCTGGGCCAGATCGGCAGCCTCAAGCACCTGCCGCCCACGCTGCTGGCGCAATACCACTTCACCAATTTCGGCGCCTTCAAGCCCTACGTCGGCGCCGGTGTGAACTACACCCGCTTTTCGAGCGTGAGCTTCAACCCTGCCGTGCAGGCCGCGCTGAACCCCTCGATCAAGAAGAACAGTTTCGGCGGCGCGCTGCAGATCGGTTTCGACTACGCGCTGGACAAGAACTGGTCGCTGAATTTCGACGTGAAGAAGGTCTTCATTGAAACGGACGTGAGCTCCGCCGGCACCAAGGTGGGCACCTTCAAGGTGAACCCGGTGCTGGTCGGTGTGGGACTGGGCTATCGCTTCTGATCTCCTGATCATGAGTGAGGCACGCGCTGCTTCATCCGGCAGCGCGTAGTGAGGCAAGGATGGGTACTTGGTCCGGTATGCCGTTCGCGGCATACCGGATTTTTTTCGTCCGAACCGGCGCTTTCGCCTGCTGCGAACATGCTGCGGCGCACTACCGGACAGGTCACGAAAAAATCACGCGCGGGGGAAACTGTCCTACCCGCATGCCATGGGCAGGCGCCTAGGCTGGTGCCTCGGCCTGCCGGTGCGAGTCTTGCGAGGCTCGCTTGCCGTTTGCAGGCGTCAGTCACCATTGGCTGTCCGCCCCTTGGCGACCGCGCCCTGCTGCAAGCCGGGATGCGGCATTCACCATGCTGCGGCGGGCGGCGCACAACGCGAGGCCCCCACCATGCTGTCTGCCCACGACTCGACCGTGTCTTCCTCTGCCCTGGCATCGCGCGCCCAGCGCGTGCCGCTGCCTTTGCCTTCGGCGCCGCGTGCGCCCGCCCAGGGCAGCAGGCGCGAGGTGGCCCCGGAATGGGCGGACCACGCACTGCGCGCGACCCGCGCCGAACTGCAGCACGGGCTGATGCAGCCCCAGGCCCAGGTCTCTCCCAAATACCTCTACGACGCGCGCGGCTGCGACCTGTTTGAGCAGATCACGCGGCTGCCCGAGTACTACCCCACGCGCACCGAGGCCGCCATCCTGGCCGACTCTGGCGCCGCCATGGCCGAGGCCCTGCGCGGCAGCGAGGTGCTGATCGAGTTGGGCGCCGGCAATTGCGAGAAGGTGCGCGCCCTGTGCCGCAGCCTGCGGCCACGGCATTTCGTGGGCGTGGACATTGCGGGCGCATTCCTGCGCCAGTCCGTGCGGCGGCTGGCCGAGGAATTTCCGCAGCTGCAGGCCCATGCCGTCACGGCCGACATCACCGAGCCGCTGACCCTGCCGCCCCATATCCCGCAGGCCGGGCGGCTGCTGTTCTATCCGGGTTCGTCCATCGGCAATTTCGACCCGGTACAGGCCCAGCGCATGCTGGGCCAGATGCGTGCCATGGTCAACGACGACGGCGGCCTGCTGATCGGCATAGACCTGCCCAAGTCCACGCAATGGCTGGAGCCCGCCTATGACGATGCACAGGGCGTGACGGCGCGCTTCAACCTGAACCTGCTCAGCCACGTCAACAGCCTTCTGGGCAGCGACTTCAACCCGGACGACTGGGAGCATGTGGCCTTCTTCAACGCCGAGCATTCGCGCATTGAGATGCACCTGCGCGCGCGCCGCCCACTGATCGTGGGCTGGCCGCAGGGGCTGCGGCATTTCTCGGCCGGCGAGACCATCCACACCGAAAACAGCTACAAGTACCCGCTGCCCGAATTCCTGGGCATGCTGGCCTGCGCGGGCTTCGGGCCCTGCCAGGTCTGGACGGATGAGCGCCAGTGGTTTGCCGTGATCCATGCCCATGCGTGAAATGCCCGCCGTCTTCCGCTGGGTGCAGCGCTACGAGGCCGTGCGCCAGAGCACCGTGCTGCTGGCCGCGCCCCTGTCGGCCGAGGATGCCTGCGTGCAGTCCATGCCAGACGCCAGCCCGGCCAAATGGCATCTGGCGCATACGACCTGGTTCTTCGAGACCTTTGTGCTGGCCGAGCACGCGCCCGGCGTGCCGCCCTTCGATGCCGACTTTCGCGTGCTGTTCAACTCCTACTACCAGCAGGTGGGCGAGCGGCATCCGCGTGCCCAGCGCGGGCTGCTGACGCGCCCCTCGCTGGCGCGGGTGCTGGCCTACCGCGAGGCCGTGGACCAGCGCATGCTGCAGATGTTCGAGGACTGGGGCACGCAGCCGCCTGCACGGCTGGCCGCGCTGCTGGAACTGGGCCTGCAGCATGAGCAGCAACACCAGGAACTGCTGCTGACCGACATCAAGCACCTGCTGTCCTGCCACCCGCTGTGGCCTGCGTACCGGGCGCAGGAAGAGGGCGTGCCTGCGCCGCAAGAGCCCGATGGATTGCCCCCGCCGCTGCAGTGGCTGACCGTGCCGCGCGGCATGCATGCCGTGGGCCATGCGGGCGAGGGCTTTGCCTTCGACAACGAGCGCCCGCGCCACGAGGTGTTCCTGCAGGGCTGCGAGATGGCGCAGCGGCCCGTGAGCAATGCCGAGTTCCTGCGCTTCGTCAAGGATGGCGGCTATGCCCAGCCGCAGTGGTGGCTGGCCGAAGGCTGGGACTGGCGCTGCGCGCAGCAGCTGGAGCACCCGTGGTACTGGCGGCGCCAGGCCGGCGGCGTGATGGACGGCATGTGGCAGGAATTCAGCCTGCATGGCGCGCTGGCGCTGGACGGGCGCAGGCCCGTCTGCCACCTCTCTTACTTCGAGGCCGATGCCTATGCGCGCTGGGCCGGCGCGCGCCTGCCCACCGAGGCGGAATGGGAGGCGGCCCTTGCCGCGCAGATGGCGCAGCGCCCCCAGCACGGCGAGCCGCCCGGCCCCGTGCACCCGCGCGCCATGCAGCCCGGCAGCCATGCGCTGGGCGAGGTCTGGGAGTGGACCCAGTCGGCCTACACCGCCTACCCGGGCTTTGTGGTGGCCGAGGGCGCGGTGGGTGAATACAACGGCAAGTTCATGGTCAACCAGTACGTGCTGCGTGGCGGCTCCTGCCTCACGCCGCCCGGCCATGCGCGCGCCAGCTACCGCAATTTCTTCCCCACCCAGGCGCGCTGGCAGATGACCGGCCTGCGGCTGGCAAGGGACCTGGCCTGAGCCTGCCCGTGCCGCGTTGCCTGGCATTGCATCGCGCGCCAGCGCATGCAGTAGCATCGTCGGCCTCAATGATCCGAGGGAGTTCCATGTTGTTGCGTTCGCTTGTTCTTGCCATGCCGCTGTCCCTGGTCCTTGCCGGCTGCGCCACTGCGCCGCCCCAGGCACCGGCGCCCAGCCAGCCACAGGACCAGCCCCGGCCCGAGGTGCCTGCCAAGGCCCCGGCCGATGCGCCGCACGCCGAACCCGAGGTCGCCAACCTCACGCCCCTGCCCAGCCTGCTGCTGATCGGCGAAGACGCTGCCGGCCGCTACTACTCCATGGTGGCCAAGGCCACGTTCACCATCGAGGCCGATGGCCGCCTGAGCCTGGCCGATCAGGGCGGCGGCCACGGCGGCGAGCCCGTGGCCCCCCATGCCGACATGCAGGACCAGAGCATGTCCACCGAATGCAAGCCCTATGGCGCCGTGGCCAACCAGCGCACCACCTGGTTCCCGTACACGGGCGTGTTCGTGCGCGGCGGCACGCTGGTTGGCGCCAGGGCCGATGGTGCGGACGTGGCCGCCAAGGCGCTCACCGAGCATGAAGGTGCCCAGATGCTCTACACCGGCAAGGATGCCGACGCCACCGAGTACTACTACGCGCCCTGCGTGGGTGCGCAGCGTGTATCCACGGGCTGGCGGCTGGACCGCTACCTGCCCGACGGTGGCCAACTGCGCGTGCGTGCCGATGGGCGCGGCGGCAAGGGCCAGACACTGGAGCTGAAGATTCCCAAGCCCTTTGCGCCCTTCGTGCTGGTGCGCTACCAGTCGGGCGCCATGATTCCCGTGCCCATGCGCGCCGTGCTGGCCACGGTGGACCTGGCCGAGCGCCGCGTGGTGATGCAGTACCAGGGCACCTATGCCGTGGAGCCTGCCATCCGCAAGATGGAGCTGCGCCTCATCGTGCCCGGCAGCCGCCCCTCCGAAGGCGAGACCGCCGCGCGCCACGCCGAACGCACCCAGGCCCAGTTGCGCGACCTGGCCCGCTGCGCCCCGCCCAAGGGCCATGCCATCGAGCCCTGCGCCAACCCGCAGCGCACGCCCGATCCGCTGATCTTCTACTCCTCGCAGCAAGTGCGGGAGCGCGCCAAGCGGCGCTGACAGGCCAGGTCCTGCCTGCAAGGGCCGGGCCGCCGCGCAGTCCGGCCAGCCCTTGCGCGGGAATCAGACCTTGGCCAGCGCCTGCTCCAGGTCGGCCAGCAGGTCGCTGATGTGCTCGATGCCCACGGACAGGCGCACCATGCCTTCGGTCACGCCGGCCTTGGCAAGCTCCTCGGCGTCCAGCTGGCGGTGCGTGGTCGATGCCGGGTGCGTGGCCAGGGACTTTGCGTCGCCGATGTTGACCAGGCGCGTGAACAGCTGCAGCGCATCCAGGAAGCGCGCACCGGCGGCGCGCGTGTCGCTGTCGCCGCTGCCGTTCTTGAGGCTGAACGAGAGGATGCCCGAGGCGCGGCCACCCAGCTGCTTCTTCACCAGGGCGTGGTCGGGATGGTCCTGCAGGCCGGCGTAGCGCACCCATTCGATCTTGGGATGCTTTTGCAGCGTCTCGGCGATCTTCTGGGTGTTCTCGCAGATGCGGTCCATGCGCAGGGCCAGCGTCTCGATGCCCTGCAGGATGAGGAAGGCGTTGTGCGGCGACAGGGCGGCGCCGGTATTGCGCAGCGGCACCACGCGCACGCGGCCGATGTAGGCGGCCTCGCCCAGGGCCTCGGTGTAGACCACGCCGTGGTAGCTGACATCGGGCTCGTTCAGGCGCTTGAAGCGTGTCTTGTGCTCGGCCCAGGGGAACTTGCCGCTGTCCACGACGGCGCCGCCCACGCTGTTGCCGTGGCCGCCCAGGTACTTGGTCAGCGAGTGCACGACGATGTCGGCTCCGTGCTCGATGGGGCGCAGCAGATAGGGGCTGGGCACCGTGTTGTCCACGATCAGCGGCACGCCATGGGCGTGGGCCACGTCGGCCAGGGCGCGGATGTCGGTGACGTTGCCCAGCGGGTTGCCGATGGACTCGATGAAGATGGCCTTGGTCTTCTCATCGATGTGCTGGGCAAAGCTGGCCGGGTCGCGCGGATCGGCAAAGCGCACCGTGATGCCCTGCTGCGGGAAGGTGTGGGCGAACAGGTTGTAGGTGCCGCCGTAGAGCGTGCTGGCCGAGACGATGTTGTCGCCGGCCTCGGCAATCGCCTGGATGGCATAGGTGATGGCGGCCATGCCCGAGGCCACGGCCACGGCGGCAATGCCGCCTTCCAGCGCCGCGACGCGCTTTTCCAGCACGTCGGTGGTGGGGTTCATGATGCGCGTGTAGATGTTGCCGGCCACCTTGAGGTCGAACAGGTCGGCGCCATGCTGGGCACTGTCGAAGGCGTAGGCCACGGTCTGGTAGATGGGCACGGCGGCCGACTTGGTGGTGGGGTCGGGCGAGTAGCCGGCGTGGACGGCCAGGGTTTCGATGCGCATGGAAGATTGCCTTTCTGGTGACGGCTTACGCAAGAAGGGCACGGGCGGGCCATTTGCCATGGGGAGCGGCGCGTTCCCGCATCCTGTTTGCGTAAGTCCTGAGGTTTTACTAGCGGAGGACGGTTGGCATTGTGGCGTGCCGGCCTCCGGTGCCCAACGATGCGTTGGTTACGAACATATACGCCGCAGCCCGGTTGCTCCTCTGCCACGCGCAGATATGCCCAGCCTGACATTGCCAGAACCGTGAGTGAATGTGTATTTTTGTTAACGACGTGTTGTAACGTGACCTGATCGCTAGACTCCATCAGGGAGTTGATGGTGACGTTGACAGCAAGACATCTTCTGGCGCTGGCGGTGCCCCTGTGCACCTTGCTGCTGGCCGGCTGTTTCTATGTCTGCTGGCGGCATCTGCGTGCCCGGCGCGAGTTGCGCAGCATGTCCTTCGCCTTCACCGGCTTCAGCCTGGCGCTGCTGCTGCAGATCCTGGAGCGGCCTGCGGCCGTTCCCGTCAATGCATTGACGACGGCCGCGCTGCAACTGTGCGCGGCCTGGTTCATCACCGAGGCCATGGCCATACGCCAGGGCGTGCGCCCCGATGCACCGCTGGCGGCCGGCTTTGGCGGCGCGGTGCTGGTGGTGCTGGGCTACTACGCCTGGGCCGTGCCCGATGCCCAGGCGCGCCAGCATGTGCTCAATTTCGGCCTGGGCCTGCAACTGGCCCTGCCGCTGTGGCGGCTGCCACGCAGGCATCCCTGCACAGGCTGGGACCGGCTGCTGCTGTGGGTGTTCGTGGTCTTTGCGCTGAGCTTTTTCGTCCGCACGCTGTGGGTGACGCCGCGTGCTGCTTCGGTATCGGCCAGCGCAGCCGGCGAATGGCTGGGCATTTCTTCCTCGTGGATGGCGCTGCAGCTGAGCCTGCTGGTGTTCGGCCTGCTGTTTGCCATGCTCTTCCTGGCCGCAGCGGTGCGCGACACCGTGCAGGAGCTGCACGAGGAACGCGACCGCGATCCGCTGACCGGGCTGCTGAACCGGCGCGCCTTCAAGGAGGCCGTGCAGCGCCGGCTGGCCGAGCAGCCGCAGCTGTCGGCCGCCGTACTGGTGTGCGACCTGGACCATTTCAAGCGGGTCAACGACGGCTGGGGTCATGCGGCGGGCGACGAGGTGCTGCAGCGCTTTGCGCGCCTGCTGCTGCGCAGCACGCGCCAGCAGGACCTGGTTGCACGCTTTGGCGGGGAGGAGTTCGTGGCCCTGCTGCCGCACGCCGACCCGCTGGCCGCGCAATGGATCACCCGGCGCATCCAGACCCAGCTGCGCCTGATGGGCTTCAGCGCGCTGCCCGACGACAT
The DNA here is from genome assembly GCF_001682645.1 of Delftia sp. JD2. NCBI lineage: Bacteria > Pseudomonadati > Pseudomonadota > Betaproteobacteria > Burkholderiales > Comamonadaceae > Delftia > Delftia sp. JD2. The sequence goes on along the minus strand of NZ_LFJT01000025.1, from coordinate 27,657 downwards.
ACGCATCACGGCCAGCTTTGGCGTGGCCTGGATGGCCCAGGGCCAGACGCTGGAGCAGGCGCTGGCGCGTGCCGACGCCATGCTCTACGAGGCCAAGCGCGCAGGCCGCGACCGGGTGCGGCTGGTGCCGCAAGAGGAAGAGGCCTAGCCGGGGCTTGGCTTGCCCGGCGTGACCGGCGCCTGCAGCAGCCGTGGGGTGCGGGACGGGCGTGGCGATGAGCGCGGGGCGCTGGACTCGCGCGGTGCATGTGGATCGTTCGGCTTGTGCGGCTCGTGCGACACATGCGGCTCATGCGACACATGCTGCTCGTGCGACACATGCGGCTCGCGCGGTGCGTCCTGCTCGCGTGGCGCGTGGGCCCTGCGTGGTCCCCGCGGGCCGCTGGAGCTGCCGGGGCCGCGGGGTTCAAGCGCAGGCTTGGCGGGCCTTGCGGGGCGTTCGGCCACGGCCGGCTGGCGCTGTTCCCAGGCGGGCAGGGCGGCATGCACCACGGCGGCGCCGTGGGCGTCGTTGGCCGCGTAGTGGCGCTGGGCCAGGCTCAACTGCGGTGCAGCCCAGTTGGAGATGGAGATCTTCTTGGACTTGTGGAAGTTCTGCCCCAGCACCAGGGCCACGGCCGCGCGCACGCCTACCGAGCTGGCATAGCCGTGGCGCTTGAACACGCGGTCCAGGTCGATCACGTTGTGCAGCGCAACGCCCAGGCGCGCAGGCAGCGCGCTGCGGTCATGGTCCAGGCCGAAACCGGCCTTGCAGATGGACTCGCTGGCCAGCACGTCGGCCGCAAGCGCGCGTGCCTGCGCATGGTGCAGCTGCAGCAGCCAGGCCTGGTCGCAGGTGGCCAACTGCACCACATGGGGACCGGTGTCGGTCTGGTGGGCGTGGAACAGCGGCTTGCTCTCGGTATCGAAACCGAGCACGGGCGCCGCCATCAGTGCGGCGCGTGCGGCCGCGAATTCGGCGTCGGTAGCGGGCACGTGGATGCAGCGCTCGGGCAGGGCGGCAAAAGGCGGCAGCAGGCGGCTGTCATCCTTGCTGGGAGCGTGCAGGCGGGGCATGGGAAAAGAGGGGGAAGCCGAGGCAAGCCGTCAAGTATGCCTGCACTTGCATGCCCCTCAGGCACCGGGTTTTTATCCCCGGTGCGTGTGGACGGAGTTGTGGAAAACTCCGGGTGTAACTTGCCGAATCCGCGCCCTGCAAGGCTTTCCACGGAATGCCTAAAAAATCAGCGCAGTGGCGAAAGGGCGTCGAATAAGGGTATTTGCGGATGGCTGCGCCGGACCCCGATGCAGGGTCCGGCGGCTGTTTCAAAAGGTGTCTAAAGGCCTTGATCGTTGAATACCGGCACCCGCTTTTCCAGGCCGGCGCGCACGGCCTCGGCCTGGTTGGAGCTGCCCAGCAGGGCCTGCTGCTCCTGCGCCTCGGCCAGCAGGATGTCTGCGGAAGAAGCGGTTTCGCTGAGCTGCATCAGGCGCTTGGACGCGCGTATGGCGTGCGGGCTGCTGGCCGCGATCTGGCGGGCCAGGTGGCGCGCTTCCTCCAGCGGCGCAGCGCTCACGCGCGTGGCCAGGCCCAGGGCCACGGCCTCGGGGCCGGGCACGATGCGGCCGGTGTAGACCAGTTCGCGCAGCACATCGCCGCGCACCAGCGGCGCGGCCAGCGCGCAGCCGGCCATGTCGGGCACCAGTCCCCACTTGATTTCCATGATGGACAGCCGCGCATCATCGGCCACCAGGCGGATGTCCGCGCCCAGGGCCAGCTGCAGGCCGCCGCCGTAGGCCACGCCGTGCACGGCGGCGATCACGGGCACGGGCAGTTCGCGCCAGCCCCAGCAGATCTGCTGGAAGCGGTTGGCCATGCCGTGCGTGCGCGCGGCCAGGTCCGTCATGTCCGCCGTCTGCTGGCCGTCGGCAATGCCGGCCATGCTGCCCATGTCCAGGCCCGCGCAGAAGGCGCGTCCTTCGCCATGCAGCACCACGGCGCGCAACCCGGGCGTGTCCCGCAGCCGCGCCAATGCGTCGATCAGGGCGTCGAACATGGCGGGGTCCAGCGCATTCATCTTGTCGGGCCGGGCCAGGGTCACCTCGGCCACGCCGTGGTCCACCGATATGCGCACGCGTTCTTGGCTCATGGCTTGTCTCCTTGTGTCTATGCGGTTCTTTGCTGGCGGTCGGCCGCGTTGCGCGATTCGATGGCGCTGCGCGCATTCGCCCAGTCCTGGTCGCTCCAGCTGGCCAGCCCGGCGAAGTTGCCGCCCGTCGCCTGGTATTGTCCGCCGTCTATGGCAATGGTCTGTCCCGTCAGGTACTCGGCCTGGCGGCTCATGAGGAAGACGGCCAGGTTGGCCAGCTCGGGCATGCGGCCGTTGCGGCCCATGGGGTTGTCGGCGCGTACATGCTCGCCGCCCTGCGGGTTCAGCCGCGCGCTCATGCCTTCGGTGGGGAACAGGCCCGGCGCGATGGCGTTGAAGCGTATGCCCCGGTTGCCCCATTCCACGGCCAGCGACTGCGTCATGGCATGCACGCCCGACTTGGCCATGGCCGAGGGCACGGTGAAGGCCGAGCCGTTCCAGACCCAGGTGGTGAGGATGGACAGCACGCTGGCCTTGCGGCCCTCGGCCAGCCAGCGGCGGCCGCACTCCAGCGTGAGGTTGAAGCTGCCGCGCATGACGATGTTGGCCACGGCGTCGAAGGCGCGCATGGACAGGTCCTCGGTGCGGCTGACGAAGTTGCCGGCCGCGTTGTTGACCAGGCCCGTGAGCGCGCCGCCGTCGGCCCAGATGGCCTCGATCATCTGCTCTACGGCCTCGGGCTGGCGCACGTCGCAGGCATGGCCCACGGCCCGGCCGCCGTGCTGCTGCATCAGCTCCTGCGCTGTCTGCTCGACCACGGCGCCGCGCCGGCCGCACAGATAGATGTCGGCGCCCATCATGAGAAAGGCCTCGGCCATGACACGGCCCAGGCCGGTGCCGCCGCCAGTGACGAGGATGCGTTCGCCCTTGAGCAGGCCGGGCTTGTAGATGAGGTCGTCGAGGGTCATGGCTGCTGTCTCCTGTGCTGCCGGGGAAGGGATAGGGGGTGACTGAGGCAGCGCTTGGCGCCGCCAGGGGATCAGAGCGTCAGAGCACGCGAGCGATCACTTCCTTCATGATTTCGCTGGTGCCGCCGTAGATGCGCTGCACGCGCGCATCGGCGTACATGCGGGTGACCATGTATTCGTTCATGTAGCCATAGCCGCCATGCAGTTGCACGAGTTCGTCAAGCACGCGGCCCTGCGCTTCCGAGCCCCACAGCTTGGCCATGGAGGCCGTGGCCGTGTCCAGCGTGCCGGCCACCAGCTGCTCCACGCAGCGGTCGATGAAGGCACGGCCCACGGTCAGCGTGGTGGCCACCTCGGCGAGCTTGAACCGGGTGTTCTGCATGTCGGCAATGGCCTGGTCGAAGGCGCGGCGCTCGCGCACATAGGCCAGCGTGGCCTCGTATGCGCCTTCCATGCAGGCCAGGGCGGCCAGGCCGATGATCAGGCGCTCGTAGGGCAGGTCGCCCATGAGCTGGTAGAAGCCCTGGCCTTCGCGCCCGCCCAGCAGCGCGTCCTGCGGCACGGTCACGTCATCAAAGAAAAGCTCCGAGGTGTCCTGGGCCTTCATGCCCATCTTGTCGAGCACGCGGCCCACGCGAAAGCCCGCGCAGTCCCGGGTCTCCACGATGAGGATGGAGGTGCCGCGCGCGCCCTGGGCCGGGTCGGTCTTGCAGACCACGAGGATCAGGCCGGCCAGCAGGCCGTTGGTGATGAAGGTCTTGCTGCCGTTGATGCGGTAGCGGCCGTCCCTGAGTTCTGCGCGCGTGCGCACGCCCTGCAGGTCCGAGCCCGCGCCGGGCTCGGTCATGGCGATGGCACCCACCAGCTCGCCGCGCGCCATGGCGGGCAGGTACTTGCGCTTTTGCGCCTCGGTGCCGTGGTTGAGCAGGTAGTGGGCCACGATGGAATGCACGGAGTTGCTCATGCCCGAGAGGGCGCGGCGCGCCATCTCCTCGTGGATCACCGCCTCGTGGCGGAAGTCGCCGCCGCCGCCGCCGTATTCCTCGGGGATGTCGGTGCACAGCAGGCCCAGCTCGCCGGCGCGGCGCCAGATGGCATGGCCCACGTTGCCGCGCTGGCGTGCGGCCTCGTCCTGCGGCTGCATTTCGGTTTCCAGAAAGCGCACGGCGGTGGCGCGCAGGCTTTCCAGCTCGGGGGTGCTCCAGGAGCGTGTCAGTTGCAGTGGCATGGCGTGGCCTGGTGGTTCGTGTGGGTCAGTTGATGCGGCGTTCGCGGCCCTGCCAATAGGGTTCGCGCAATTGGAATTTCTGCAGCTTGCCGGCGGCCGACAGCGGCAGCTCGCTGCGGAACTCCACCGAGCGCGGGCACTTGTAGCCCGCGATGCGTTCGCGGCAGTGGGCGATGACCTCGGCCTCGGTCAGCGGCTGGCCCTCGCGCGCGACGATCACGGCGTGCACGCGCTCGCCCCAGCGTTCGTCGGGCACGCCGATGACGGCGCACATGGCGACCTGGGACAGCTGGGCGATGGCGTTCTCGACCTCGGCCGAGTACACGTTCTCGCCGCCGCTGACGATCATGTCCTTGAGCCGGTCCACGACGAAGAGGTAGCCGTCGGCATCCAACCGGCCCATGTCGCCCGTGTGCATCCAGCCGTCCTTGAGCGCGGCGGCTGTCTCGGCAGGTTTGTTCCAGTAGCCCTGCATGACCATGGGGCCGCGCGCCGTGATCTCGCCCACCTCGCCGGCAGGCAGCTCGCGGCCCTCGCCATCGACGATGCGCACCTCGGCAATGGTCACGGGCCGGCCGGCCGCGCGCAGCAGGCGCTCGCGCTGCGGGCCGGGACGGTGCTCGGCCGGGCCCATGGACACGATGGTGGGCGACAGCTCGGTCATGCCGTAGGCCTGGGCGAAGTCGGCGCCGGGCAGCGCCTGCATGGCGCGCTCCAGCAGGCTGGCGTCTATGGGCGCCGCGCCATAGAGCATGAGGCGCAGGCTGGACAGGTCGAACTCCGCCAGGCGCGGATGCTCGATCAGCCGGCGGATCATGGTGGGCACCAGGAACAGCTCGTTCACGCCGTGCTGCTGGATGCCGTCCAGGATGGCCAGCTCGTCGAAGGCCGGCACGATGACCTGGGGCACCAGGCGCTGGGCCATGAGCAGGGCCAGGCCGCAGCCGGCCACATGGAACATGGGCGTGACCACCATGCCCACCTTCACATGCTGGCGCGGCACGTTGCTGGCATTGGACAGGGCGTTGATGAACAGGTTGTCGTGGCTGAGCATCACCCCCTTGGGCCGGCCCGTGGTGCCGCCTGTGTACATGACGGCAGCCAGGTCGTTGCCGCTGCGCAGCACGTCGGCGCAGGGCGTGGCAGCGGCCAGCAATTGCTCGTAGTGCAGAGCGCCTTCGGGCGCGGCGCCCGTGCCGCAGAACACCACGGTGCGCAGGCTGGAGGACAGCTCGCGCAGCCGGGGCACCAGAGGCGCGAAGGCATCGTCCACGAAGAGCACGCGCGTGTCGCAGTCGTCCAGCGAGTAGGCCACCTCGTGCGCGCTCCAGCGGATGTTGACGGGGTTGACCGCGGCGCCTGCCCACCAGCAGCCATAGAAGTATTCAAGGTAGCGGATGGAGTTCAGGCCCATCATGCCGACGCGGTCGCCGGGCGCCACGTCCAGCGCCCGCAGCAGGCCGGCACAGCGTTCGATGCGCTGCGCAAGCTGCGACCAGCTGGCCTGCTCTGCGCCGCAGATGGCCGCCGTGGCGCCGGCCCTTTCGCGGCGGCCCTTGTGGATGGCCTGGGTGAGATACATGGGCATGGGGTTTCCTCAGGAGCGGGCATTCCAGGCGGCCAGCGTGTCTTGCAGGCTGGCGGCGCGCGGGGGGCGGGGCTGCTCGGGCACGCTGCGCGAAAAGCGCGGCGCCGGCGCGGGCTGGACCACGCCACCGGCCTCGGTGAACGTGGCGCGCGCGCGGTTGTGAGCATGCTGGGGCGCCTCGTCCCAGTCGAGCACGGGCGCGAAGCAGGCATCGCTGCCTTCCAGCAACTCGCACCACTGCTGGCGCGTGCGCGTGCGGAACACGTCGGCCAGGCGCAGCTTGAGCAGGGGCCAGCGCGCGGCGTCCAGCTGCGCGTCGAACAGCGGGTCCTGTATGCCGCAGCGCTGGCGCAGCTCGGCGTAGAACTGCGGCTCTATCGCGCCTATGGCGATGTATTTGCCGTCGGCGCAGGCATAGGTGTCATAGAAGTGCGCGCCGCCGTCCAGCAGGTTCTCTCCGCGCTGGTTGCTCCACTGGCCCTTGGCCTTGAAGCCGTACATGAAGGCCGACAGCAGGGCCGTGCCATCGGTCATGGCCGCATCGATGACCTGGCCCCGGCCGCTGCGCCCGGCCTCGTGCAGGGCGGCCAGCAGGCCCACGGCCAGCAGCATGCCGCCGCCGCCGAAGTCGCCCACGTAGTTGAGCGGCGGCACGGGCGCCTCGCCCGCGCGGCCGATGGCGTGCAGCGCGCCGGAGATGGCGATGTAGTTGATGTCGTGCCCCGCCGCATGCGCCAGCGGCCCGTGCTGGCCCCAGCCCGTCATGCGGCCGTAGACCAGGCGCGGGTTGCGCGCCAGGCAGGGCTCGGGGCCCAGGCCCAGGCGCTCCATCACGCCGGGCCGAAAGCCCTCGATCAGCAGGTCGGCGTGTGCGATCAGCGCCAGGGCCGAGGCCTGGCCTTCCTCGCCGCGCAGGTCGATCTCGACCTGGCTGCGGCTGCGCGTGGTGATGTCCTGTGCATCGACCGGCGTGCCGGGCCGCGCGATGCGCAGCACCTCGGCACCCATGTCGGCCAGCAGCATGGCGCAGAACGGCCCCGGGCCCAGGCCCGCGAACTCGACAACGCGCACGCCTTCAAGCGGTCCTGGCATGGAGGTCTCCTTTCAGGCCGTGGGCAGTGGATGGTTCTTGTACTGCTCGCGCAGCTTGGTCTTTAGCAGTTTTCCCGTGGCCGTGTGCGGCAGCTCGGCCACCTGCAGCACGTCGTCGGGCAGCCACCATTTGGCGATGCGCGTGGACAGGAAGTTGAGCATGGACTCGCGGCTGACGCTGTGGCCTGCGCGCGGCACCACCAGCAGCAGCGGCCGCTCCTGCCACTTGGGATGGGCCACGCCGATGATGGCGGCCTCGGCCACGCCGGGATGGCCCATGGCGGCGTTCTCCACGTCGATGGAGGAAATCCACTCGCCGCCCGACTTGATCACGTCCTTGGCGCGGTCCACCAGCTGCAGGAAGCCGTCGGCATCGATGGTGGCCACGTCGCCCGTGGTGAAGAAGCCTTCCTCATCGACGGGCGAGCCGCCTTCGCCCTTGAAGTAGCCGCTGGCGATCCAGGGGCCGCGCACGCGCAGATGTCCCCGGGCCTGGCCGTCCCAGGGCTGGGGCCGGCCGTCGTCGTCCACGATCTTGAGGTCCACCCCCCAGACGCCGCGCCCCTGCTTGAGCTTGACCTTGACCAGTTCCTCGCCCGACAGCGCGTCGTGCCGGGGCAGCAGCTTGCTGACCACGCCGATGGGGCTGGTCTCGGTCATGCCCCAGCCCTGCACGACCTGGGCGCCGAACTGGTTCTCGAAGCGCTCCAGCATGGCGCGCGGCACGGCCGCGCCGCCGATGCCTATGCTCTTGACGCCCAGTGCGCGCGGGTCGATGTCGGGATGCGCATCCAGGTACTGGAACAGCATCAGCCACACGGTGGGCACGCCCTGGGAGAAGGTGACCTTCTCGTCGCGCATGAGCTCGTAGACGCTCTGGCCGTCCAGGTGAGGGCCGGGCAGCACCAGCCGGGCACCGGCCATGGCCGCCGCATAGGGCGTGCCCCAGGCGTTGGCATGGAACATGGGCACGATGAGCATCACGGTCTCGCTCGCGTTCAGGCCGAAGGTGTCGGGCGCCAGCTCCATCAGCGTGTGCAGCACGGTGGAGCGGTGCGAGTACAGCACGCCCTTGGGGTGGCCCGTAGTGCCCGAGGTGTAGCACAGCGAGGAGGCCGTGCGCTCGTCGAACTCGGGCCAGTCGAAGTCCTCGCTCTGGTTGCCCACCAGTTCGTCCCAGCAGTGCAGGTCGGGCAGGTCCAGCGCGGGCATGTGCTCGCGCGAACTCATGCAGACATAGGTGGTGACGGTCTTCAGATGCGGTGCGAGCTTTTCCACCAGCGGCGCGAAGGTCACGTCGAAGAACAGCACCCGGTCCTCGGCATGGTTGGCGATGTATTCGATCTGCTCGGGAAACAGGCGCGGGTTGATGGTGTGCAGCACCGCGCCGCTGCCCGAGACGCCGAAGTACAGCGCCAGGTGGCGCCAGCTGTTCCAGGCCAGCGTGCCCACGCGTTCGCCAGGCTGCACGCCCAGCGACTGCAGGGCGTTGGCCACCTGGCAGGAGGCGCGGCGCATGCCGGCCCAGTCGGTGCGGTGCAGGCCACCGTCCCGGGTTTCAGGCAGGCGCGAGACGATCTCGGTGTGCGGGTGAAAGCGCGCCGCATGCTCGATCAGCGACGAGATCATGAGCGGGCGGTCCTGCATCAGTCCTTGCAAGGCGGGCATGGGGTGTCTCCTGTCGTTGTCTTGAAGGCCGGGGTCATTGCACGGGCGCGTAGCGGCTGCCGTCGAAGCGCACGAGCTGCATCTTCTTGATGGGGAAGAAATCGTCCCCACCGGTCTGCAGGCTGATGCCCGGGTAGAGCATGGGCAGGTCCATCTTCAGGCTGGCGGCCTGCTTCATGATGTTGGCGCGCGTGAGCTCGTCGCCGGCCTGCCTGAGCACCTGCACCAGGGTCTGGGCCTGGGAGTAGCCGATGACGTTGAGCGAATCGTTGGGATCGCCGGCCGGGTAGTACTTCTGCATGAAGGCCAGGTAGCCGGCCAGCTCGGGCGTGCCCTGGTTGGTGGGGTCCGAGGGCTCGCGCAGGTAGCTGGCCGTCATCACGCCGCGCGCGTTGTCCAGGCCCGCGGGCTTGAGCACCGAGCTGATGGACAGCGAGACGCTGACCAGGTAGTGCGCAGGCTTCCAGCCGATGTCGGCGGCCTTGCGTATGGACTGGGCCGCGAACTTGGGCGTGCTGATGTTGATGAAGGTGTCCGCCCCCGAGCCCTTGAGCGCCACCATCTGGCTGTCCACCGTGGGGTCGCCGACCTCGTAGGTCTGCTGCACGACGATGCGCTGCTTGGCCTGCTCGCCAAAGCCGTCGAGCACGCCCTTGAGGTAGTCCTTGCCGAAGTCGTCGTTCTGCATCAGGACGGCCACCTTGGCCTGGGGCCGCGTGGCCAGGATGTGCTGGGCGAAGGTGCGGCCTTCGAGCTGGTAGGTGGGCTGCCAGCCCATGGTCCAGGGGAAGTTCTTCGGATCGCCCCAGCGCGTGGCGCCCGTGGAGACGAACAGCTGGGGCACCTTGCGCTGGTTCATGTAGCGATGCACGGCCTGGTTGTGCGAGGTGCCCAGCGCGCCGAACATCAGCAGCACGCCGTCGCGCTCGACCAGCTTGCGCGTCTGCTCCACGCTCTGGGCGGGGTTGTAGGCGTCGTCGGCCGAGAGGTAGGTGATCTTGCGGCCGTTGATGCCGCCCTCGGCATTGATCTTGGCGAAGTAGGCCGCATGGGCCTTGCCTATGGTTCCGTAGGCCGACACGGGACCCGAGTAGGGCACGAAGTTGCCGATGCGGATCTCGGTGTCGCTGGCGCCGGTGTCGTACTTCTTCTGGGCCTGGGCTGGCGCCTGGGTGATGGCCGGCAGGGCCAGCGCCAGGCAGGCGATCAGGGCCCAGGGGCCCCGGGCGATGGTGTTGCGCATGGTTGTCTCCTGGCTTGCGGGCGCCGTGCCCGCTTTTCTTGTGGTGGCCGGTCCATGGTAGGAACCGGCCCGGCGCGCGCCCATCGTCGATTCCGACGAATGCATGTGCGGGCGCAGCAAGGTGCGTCGGGACGGCGTGGAAGGAAGGCGCGGCGGTCAGCCCGGCTGGCGGGGCGCGAACACGGGTTCGCGCTTTTGCATGAAGGCCTTCACGCCTTCCATGAAGGCCGGCGCGCCCACCAGCTCGCGCTGGCGTTCAGCCTCGTAGTGAAGCTGCTGCTCCAGCGTGGAAGCGGCTGCGTGGTCCAGCGCGCGGCGGGCTTCCAGCACGGCACCGGCCGGCAGCCGCGCCAGGCGGGCGGCCGTGGCCAGGGCCTGTTCGCGCAGGGCCTCGTCGTCCACGCAGGCCCAGACCAGGCCCCAGTCGGCGGCCTGCTGCGCGCCCAGCCTGTCGCCCAGCAGGGACAGGCCCAGGGCGCGCGCACGGCCCAGCCGGCGCTCGATGAACCAGGTGGTGCCCAGGTCCGGCACGATGCCCAGGCGCGGCAGGAAAGGCAGGTAGAAGTAGGCCGAGCGCGCCGCCAGCGCCACGTCGCCAGCCAGGGCCAGGCCCACGCCGGCCCCGGCTGCCGCGCCGTTGATGGCGCAGACCACGGGCACGGGCAACTGCTGCAGGTCCAGGATGAGGCGGTTGGACAGCTGGTGCATGTTGTCGGCCGTCTGCGCGCCCAGCGTGCGGCCATCGGCCTGGGCCCCGCCTTGTGCCCCGCCTTGTGCGCCGCCCATGGACGACAGGTCCGCGCCCACGCAAAAGCCCCGGCCCTCGGCGGTGAGCACCAGGGCGCGGAGGGAGGTGTCCTCGCGCACCTCGGCCAGCAGTTCGCGCAGACGCAACTGCAAGGGCCTGCCCAGCGGATTCATGCGGGCGCTGTCCTGGAGGACGATGAGGGCGATCTCGCCGCTGTCGCCGTTGTTGCCGTGGCGTTCCATGCGGACGGCCGGACTGGAATTCATGGGGGACTCCTGTGGGTGGGGATGGAAAGTCAGGCACGCGGCCGCTGCCGGGGCAGGCGCCGGCCCGGCCGGCCCAGCCGGTGCAGCAGGCCCATCACGGCGCCGGGCATGGCGAACATGAAGACGATGAGCACGGTGCCGTAGACGGCCCAGGGCGCGGCCTTGGACACCTGCTCGGCCAGCCCCGGGATGAACATGATGAACAGGGCGCCGAACAGCGCGCCCCACAGCGTTCCCACGCCGCCCACCACCACGCCCACCAGCAGCGAAATGGACAGGAACATGGTGAAGGAGTCGGGCGCCACGAACTGCACGGCAATGGCCGACAGCGCGCCGCCCACGCCCGTGTAGCCGGCCGAAATCGCAAAGGCCATGGACTTGCAGTGCGCGTTGTCCACGCCCATGGCCTCGGCCGCCATGGCGTGGTCGCGGATGGCGCGCAGCGCCAGGCCGCTGCCGCTGTCTATGAGGTTGCGCGCCATCCAGAACAGCAGGGCCGCCACGGACAATGCATAGAGGTAGAACCACTGGTCGGCATCCAGCGGCAGGCCCCAGGGCGCCTCGGGCTTGGTCAGCACGATGCCGCCCACGCCGCCGGTCCAGGCTTCCAGGTGGCGGTACTTGAGCAGCTGGGGCATGGCCACGCCCAGCGCAAAGGTGGCCAGCGCCAGGTACAGCCCTTCCAGCCTGAGCGCGGGCCGCCCGAACAGGTAGCCCGCCGCCAGGCTCACCAGGCCCGCTGCAGGCACGGCCAGCCAGTAGGCCAGGCCCGCGCGGTCCATCAGGATGCCGGCCGCATAGGCGCCTATGGCGAAGAAGGCGCCATGGCCCAGCGAGATCTGGCCGCTGTAGCCCGTGAGAATGTTCAGCCCCACCAGGGCCACGGCATAGGCCAGCACCATGGTGGCCTGGAACAGCTGGTAGCCCTTGGCCACGAAGACCAGCGAGCAGGCCGCCAGCGCCAGCGCCGCGATCAGTACCGTGCCCAGGGGCAGGGGGCGGGGCGCGCTGGTGGCGGCGACCAGTGCGTCAGACGAGGAGGCGGACCGTGTGGACATCATTGTTCTCCAGGGCGTTGGGCACAAAACTGGCGTGGCCCAAAAGCGAGGGACACCGAGCAAGGGCCTACGCCGGCCGCGCCGCCCCGCCGCGAGGGTGTCGTCCCCCTCCCGCGTAGCGAGAGAGGGGGGGCGGCGTAGCCGCTCAGGGGGGGCATTGTTCAAACCCTCCTGACGACTTTGCGGCCCATCAGCCCGGCCGGCCGCACGATGAGCACGCCCACGATCAGCACCAAGGCCACAGAAAGCTTGAGTTCGGTGCCGACCACGTAGCTGCCCACGAGGTTTTCAAGCACGCCCACGATGAAGCCGCCCAGCACGGCGCCCGCGGGGCTGTCGATGCCGCCCAGCAGCGCGCCCGCAAAGGCATACAGCAGCACGCCGCTCATCATGTGCGGATCGAGGAAGACCACGGGCGCCACCATCATCCCGGCCACCGCGCCGATGGCGCCGGCCAGGCCCCAGCCCAGCATCAGCATGCGCCCCACGGAGATGCCCACCAGGCGCGAGGAGGCCGGGTTCTGCGCGGCCGCGCGCATGGCCAGCCCCAGCGGCGTGAGCCGGAAGAAGGCAAACAGCAGTGCCACGATGGCCAGGGCCACGAAGATGGTGCCCACCTCATGGGCCGACATCAGGGCGCTGCCATACCAGGCGTCGGCCGGGAACGGGCTGGGAAACTCCTTGATGGTGTAGCCGAAGATCCAGCCGGCCAGGCTGTGGAAGACGATCAGCAGGCCGATGAAGACCACCACCTGGGCCAGGTCCGCCGCCTTGTGCATGGGGCGGATGATGGCGAACTCCACGGCCGCGCCCAGCACGAAGGACAGCGCCACCGTGGCCAGGAAGGCCCACCAGTACGGCAGCCCCGCCTGCAGCAGCGCCCAGGCGATGAAGGTGGAGAACATGGCCATCTCGCCCTGCGCGAAATTGATGTGGTGCGTGGCCTGGTAGATCATGACCAGGGCCAGGGCCACGGTGGCATAGATGCCGCCCGTGGCCAGGCCGGCCAGCAATTGGTGGATGAAGGCGTCCATGGCCGCTACTCCCCGAGATAGGCCTGGCGCACCGCATCGTTGCGGCGCATGGCTTCGCTGGGGCCGTGCAGCACGATGCGGCCGGTCTCCAGCAGGTAGGCGCTGTGCGCCAGCTCCAGCGCCAGGCGCGCGTTCTGCTCCACCAGCAGGATGGTCGTGCCCTGCTCGGCGTTGATGCGCCGCAGGATGCCGAAGATGTCGCGCACCACCAGCGGCGCCAGCCCGAAGGAGGGCTCGTCCAGCAGCAGCAGGCGCGGGCGGCCCATGAGGGCGCGGGCAATGGCCAGCATCTGCTGCTCGCCGCCCGACAGCGTGCCGGCCTGCTGGGCGCGGCGCTCGCGCAGGCGGGGGAAGTAGCCGAACATGCGCTCCATGTCGCGGCCCACGTCGGCGCGGGCCGCGCGCGTGGGCCGGGCCTGCGCGCCCAGGCGCAGGTTGTCTTCGGCGCTGAGCTGGGCGAAGGTGCCGCGCCCGTCGGGCACATGGCCCACGCCCTGGCGCGCGATGCGCTCGGTGCTGTGCCGGTCTATGCGTTCGCCGGCCAGGCGCACCTCGCCGCGCGTGTCCACCAGGTGGCGGCAGATGGCGCGCAGCGTGGTGGTCTTGCCCGCGCCATTGGCGCCCAGCAGGGCCGTGACGCGGCCTTCGGCCAGGTCCATGTCGATGCCGTCCAGCACGCGCACCGACCCGTAGGCCGCATGCAGTCCGCGGATTTCAAGCAGTGCCGGCATGCGCCACCTCCCTGTCCTGATCCTGCGGCTGCATGTCCGAACCCAGGTAGGCACGGATGACTTCGGCATGGGCGCGAACCTCGCCCGGCGTGCCCTCGGCGATCTTGCGGCCGAAGTTCAGCGCCACGACCTTGTCGCTCACGCGCATGACCAGGCCCATGTGGTGCTCCACCAGCAGCACGGTCAGGCCCAGCCGGTCGCGCAGCGACAGGATCAGGTCGCCCAGGCCGGCCAGCTCCTCATGGTTGAGGCCGCAGGCCGGCTCGTCCAGCAGCAGCAACTGCGGGCGGCAGGCCAGGGCGCGCGCCAGCTCCACGCGCTTTTGCGTGCCGAAGGGCAGGCCGGCCACGCGGCGCTCTGCCACGCCCGTCAGCTCCAGCAGGGCCATCAGCGATTGCGCCTGGGCGCGGGCTTCTTCCTCGCGCCGGCGCACGCCGGGCAGGCGCAGGGCGTCGCGCACAAAGCCGGCGTGCTGGTGGCTGTGCGTGCCCAGGCGCACGTTGTCGGCCACCGTCATGCTGGAGAACAGGGCCAGGTTCTGGAAGGTACGGCCCATGCCCAGCGCGGCCATGCGGTGGCGCGCCAGCGTGGCCAGCGGCTGGCCGCGAAAGCGGATGTGGCCGGCCTGCCAGGCATACAGCCGCGACAGGCAGTTGAACAGGCTGCTCTTGCCCGCACCGTTGGGGCCGATGAGGCCGCAGATCTGGCCTGCCGCAACATCGAAACTCACGCCGTCCAGCGCGACGATGCCGCCGAAGCGCAGCGAAACGCCTTCGATGCGCAGCAGGGGCTGCGAGTCCTGGCTCATGGCTTTCCCTCCCCCCGATGGTGGGCGACCGGCGCGGGCCGCGCCGGCCGCACGGTGGCATGGCGGCGCCTACAGGCGCTCGATGATGGTGACGTTGGCCATGCCGCCGCCCTCGCACATGGTCTGCAGGCCGTAGCGCCCGCCGCGTGCGTGCAGGGCGTGGATCAGCGTGGCCATGAGCTTGGTGCCCGAGGCACCCAGCGGATGGCCCAGCGCAATGGCGCCGCCGTTGACGTTGAGCCGCGCCGGATCGGCGCCCGTGGCCTGCAGCCAGGCCAGCGGCACGGGGGCAAAGGCCTCGTTGACTTCGTACAGGTCGATGTCGGAGATGCGCATGCCGGCCTTTTTCAGCGCGGCCTGGGTGGCGGGGATGGGGGCCTCCAGCATGATCACGGGGTCATGCCCGAGCAGGCTCATGTGGTGGATGCGCGCCAGCGGCTGCACGCCCAGGGCCTTGAGGCCGCGCTCGCTGACCACCATGACGCCGCTGGCGCCATCGCAGATCTGGCTGGCCGTGGCGGCGGTCACGCATCCGCCTTCGCGGATGGTCTTGACGCCGGCAATGCCTTCCAGCGTGGCGTTGAAGCGTATGCCTTCATCCACCGTGTGCGGCTGGCCTTCCCCCTCGGCACCGCCTTCGGCGCTGCGCGCCTGCACGGCCAGGATCTCGCGGTCGAAGCGGCCCTCGCGCGCGGCCTGCACGGCGCGCTCATGGCTTTGCAGCGCATAGGCGTCCAGCTGGTTCTTGGCCAGGCCGTACTTGCCGGCCATCATCTCGGCGCCCATGAATTGGCTGAACTCCACGCCCGGGTAGCGCTGCTGCATGGCCGGGCTCATGTACACGCCCAGGCCGGCCTTGGCGGGCAGGGCGTTGGGCGTGCCCATGGGCACGCGCGACATGCTCTCCACGCCTGCGGCGATCACCATGTCCATGCTGCCCGACATCACGGCCTGGGCCGCAAAGTGCAGAGCCTGCTGGGACGACCCGCACTGCCGGTCCACCGTGGTGCCCGGCACGGACTCGGGCAGGGACGAGGCCAGCACCGCGTTGCGCGCCACGTTCGTCGCCTGCTGGCCCACCTGGCTGACGCAGCCCATGATCACGTCCTCGACCTGGGCCGGGTCGGCCTGGCTGCGGCGCACCAGCTCGTCCAGCACCTGGGCCGCGAGATCGGCCGGATGCCAGCCCGAGAGCTTTCCGCCGCGCTTGCCGCCCGCCGTGCGCGTGGCGGCAACGATGTATGCCTGTGCCATGGATATGTCTCCTGTTCCTGTATTCCTGGGGGGATGGTGGCCCGGCCGGCGCGGGCCGGGCATCGTCGCAAGCGACGATTCCGGCCAGGGAAAACGCGGGGGCGGTGCCTGCCGTGGTGACTGGGCGGTACGCCTAACGCGGCGCCATGCGGATGGCGCCGTCCAGGCGCACGCACTCGCCGTTGAAGTAGCCGTTGGTGATCATGGTCTCGGCCAGGTGGGCGTATTCGTCGGGCTGGCCCAGCCGCTTGGGAAAGGGCACGGAGGCGGCCAGCGCGGCCTTCACGTTGTCGGGCGCGCCCTGCAGCAGCGGCGTGTCGAAGATGCCGGGCAGGATGGTGTTCACGCGGATGCCCTCGCCCATGAGGTCGCGCGCGATGGGCAGGGTCATGCCCGTGATGCCGGCCTTGCTGGCCGAGTAGCTGGCCTGGCCTATCTGCCCGTCCTGCGCCGCCACCGAGGCGGTGTTGACGATGGCGCCGCGCTCGCCGTCGGCCAGCGGCTCCAGCGTGAGCATGCCTGCCGCCGACTTGGCGATGCAGCGGAAGGTGCCCACCAGGTTGATCTGGATGATGCGGTCGAAATTGGCCACGGGCAGGTGCCGGATCTCGCCCGTGGCCTTGTCGCGGCTGGCCGTCTTGACGGCATTGCCCGTGCCCGCGCAGTTGACCAGGATGCGCTCCTGCCCGTGGGCCGCGCGGGCCTGGGCAAAGCCCGCGTCCACGCTGGCCTCGTCGGTCACGTCCACGCGGCAGAACAGGCCGCCTGTCTCGCGCGCCAGCGCCTGCCCGGCCGTCTCGTTGAGGTCGAACAGGGCGACGCGCACGCCTTTTGCGGCCAGGCGGCGCGCGGTGGCCGCGCCCAGGCCCGATGCCCCGCCCGTGACGACGGCGCTGATGCTTGCGTCAAGCTGCATGTGAAGGTCTCCTTGGTTGGTGCGTTGGCGGCGCGCCGTTGCCTGTCGCCTTGGATCGGGACAGGGGGCGGTTCGCCACCTATGATCTGCCTTCAAGTCTAGGAATCGCCCCGTCTTGCCGCCATCGTCGAAACCGACGAAAGTGCCCGGTGCCTCACCCCTTCACAGTGCCCCCTGCCTGCATGCAGCCCCCAGCGCCCACCCATTCCTCCGGCCCCGGTCCGGGTTCCGGCTACGTGCCGCAGGCCAAGCTGAGCCCGCCGCGCGCCGCTGCCGCCCAGGTGGCCCGGCTGGCCGTTGCCGCGCGCTGGCCCGAGGCCTTGCGCGCCCGCGTGGTGCTGGTGCGCGCGCCGGCCGGCTTCGGCAAGACCACGGCCATGCGCCAGATGCGCGAGCGCCTGCAGGCCGAGGGCCAGGCCACGGCGTGGCTGACGCTGGATGCCGCCGACAACGATGTCTCACGCTTTCTGCAGTGCCTGGGCGCGGCCGTGCGCACCCTGGGGGTGGGGCCGTCGCAAGGCGCCGGCGAGTTGTCCCAGGCCCTGCATGCGCTGGCCGGCGAGGGCCGCTCCTTTGCGCTGTTCATCGATGATTTCGAGGTGCTGCACAACGATGCCGTGCTCGGCCTGGTGCGCCAGCTCATGGAGCAGCTGCCCGAGCGCGGGCGCCTGGTCATAGGCTCGCGCGCGCTGCCGGCCCTGGGACTGGGGCGGCTGCGCACCAGTGGCCAGTTGCTGGAGATCGATGCGGCGCTGCTGCGCTTTTCAGCGGCCGAGGCCGAGGAGTTCTTTCGCCTGCGCGGCTGCCCGCTGCCGCGCGAGGCCCTGGCGCGGCTGCTGGACAAGACCGAAGGCTGGATAGGCGCGCTGTGGCTGGCCTCGCTGGCGCTGGAGCGCCATGGCCCGCACAGCGATTTCATCGAGCGCTTCTCGGGCTCGGAGCGCGCCGTGGCCGACTACCTGGCCGAGGATGTGCTGGCCCAGCAGCCCGCGTCCGTGCGCGACTTCCTGCTGCGCACCAGCATCCTGCGCACGCTGGATGCCCAGGTCTGCCAGGCCCTGGTGCCGCGCGCCGACGGCGCCGCCATGCTGCAGGCGCTGGAGCAGGCCCACCTGTTCCTGGTGCCGCTGGCCGACGAGGCGCAGGGTGGCCAGGGCGGGCACAGCTGGCGCTACCACAGCATGTTTGCCGACTTCCTGCGCGCGCAGCTGCTGCGCGAGCAGCCCGGTGAATTGACGCGCCTTCACCTGGCGGCCAGCGGCTGGTACGAATCCTGCGGCCGGCCCGTGCCCGCCATCGAGCATGCGCTGGAAGGCGGCGACCTGCCGCATGCCCTGTCCCTGCTGGCGCGCCACGCCGAGGCGCTGATGGAGCAGGGCCGCATGCGCCTGCTGTCGCGCTGGTTCTCGGCCATGCCGGCGCCGCTGATGGCGCGCGAGCCGCTGCTGCAGGCCGTGGCCGCCTATGCCGACTGCTTCACGCGCGGCCCCTGGCAGGCGCAGCAGCGGCTGGACGCCTTGCGGCCCCGCATGGCCGCAGACCCCGCCGCGCAGGCGCTGGTCATGGCCCTGCAGCCGCTGCTGCTGGCCATGATGGACCGCGTGGAAGAGGCGGCGCCCCTGGGCCGCCAGGCGCTGGCCTGCCTGCCCAGCTGCCGGCCGTTTGCAGACAGCTCGCTGACCAATGCCATGGCCTACGTGGTGTCGGTGCTGGGCGATGCCGAGGAGGCCCACCGCCTGCTGGACGCGGCGCGCAGCACCCAGGCCGGCAGCCTGTTCAGCCGCATGTACACCGAGGCCATGGAGGGCGTGCTGGACCTGTCGGGCGGACGGCTGCGGCAGGCGGCGTCGCGCTTTCGCGTGGCGCTGGCCGCCACGCCGCGCAGCGCCTCCTACAACCCCACCAACGGCAATGCCTGGGCCGGCGTGCTGCATGCCGGCGTGCTCTACGAGACCAACGACCTCGACGGCGCCGACCACCTGCTCAACGTCTACCTGCCGCTGGCCCGCGACGTGGGCCTGCCCGACCATGTGATCTCCAGCTACCGCATGCGTGCGCGCATTGCCTTCGTGCGTGGCGATGTGGATGCGGCCTTCGGCCTGCTGACCGAACTGGAGTACCTGGGGCATGAACGCCAGCTGCCCCGCGTGACGGCCAGCGCCCGGCTGGAGCATGCGCGCATCTTCGTGCTGCAGGGCAACCGGGCCGCCGCGTCCGAGGCGCTGGAGCGTGCCGACGATCCCGGCGTATGGCCGCGCGTGGAACGCCTGCGCCTGCCCCCGCACGAGGTGGAGGACATCGCCATCGCCCGGCTGCGCTGGGGGCTGCACTTTGGCGACTGCCGTGCCGTGCGCGATGCCATCGCCCCCTTGCTGGCCGATGCGCAACTGCGCGGGCGCCGCCACCGCAGCCTCAAGCTGCAGGTGCTGTGCGCGCTGGCCGAGGCGGGCTGCGGCGACATGGACGCCGCAGCCGCCATGCTGGCCCAGCCGCTGCGCCACGGGGCCAGCGAAGGCTTTGTGCGCCTGATGCTCGATGAGGGGCCGCTGCTCGCGCCCGTGCTGCAGCGTGTGCTGTCGCCCTCACTATCGCCTTCACTGACGCGCCGCACGGAAGCGGCGGAGCCAGAGGCTGCCGCCCATGCGCAGCGGCTGCTGTCTGCCCTGGGCGAGCCTGCCGAGCCCGCCGATCCCCCCGAGCTGCAGGCAGCGGATGCGCCCCAGGGCCCGGCGCCGGCCACGGCGCTTGCCGAGCCCCTGACCCGCAAGGAGCTGCGCGTGCTGGAATTGCTGGCCTCGGGCTACTCCAATGCGGCCATGGCCGAGAAGCTCTTCGTCTCCGACAGCACGGTGCGCACCCACCTGCGCAGCATCAACCTCAAGCTGGGCGCGCGCAGCCGCACCCAGGCCGTGGCGCTGGCGCGGGAGCTGCGGGTTTTGCGCTAGGCCGCTGGCGGCTCAAGCCTGCAGATGGCGCGCATAGGTCAGGAACACTTCGTCACGCACCCAGCCCAGCGACTCGTACAGCGCCTGGGCGCGCAGGTTGTTGCGGGCCGTGGTCAGGTCCATGCGTGCATGGCCCGTGGCGCGGGCATGGGCTTCGGCCGCCAGCAGCAGGGCGCGGCCCACGCCCAGGCGGCGCGCATCGGGCGCCACGAAGAGGTCGTAGAGCACGTAGATGGGCGCGGCCAGCACCGAGCAGAACGAGGGATAGAGCTGGCAAAAGCCCAGGGCACTGCCGTCCGGTCGGCGGGCCAGCAGGATCACGGATTCGCCGCGCTCCAGCCGCGCCGTGATGAAGGCCAGCGCCGCGTCGGCATCCGCAGGTTGCTCGTAGAACTGGCGGTAGGCATCGAACAGCGGCGCGATCAGCGCGGCGTCTTCGGGGATGGCGGTGTGTATGGCTGTGGAGTTCATCGGTGGTCCGGGGCGGAGGTTGCCAGCATGGCGCAGGGCAAGGATGCCGTGCTCATATCTTTGCTGAATCTCTCCATTTGGAGATGTGATTTGACCTGGATCATGGACAGGCGGAACACTCCCGTTCCATGTCCGAACAAAAGATCGAGTTCTACAAGGGGGCCGCTGGCGGCTGGGGCGCACTGCGCAGCGTGAGCCAGGCCCTGATGCGCCAGGATATCGCCGTCAAGGGCGCCAAGACGCTGCTGTCGGCCAACCAGCCCGACGGCTTCGACTGCCCGGGCTGCGCCTGGCCCGACCGCAACCACCATTCCACCTTCGAGTTCTGCGAGAACGGCGCCAAGGCCGTGGCGGCCGAGGCCACGGCGCGCCGCGTGACGCCCGAATTCTTTGCCCGGCACACGGTGGCCGAGCTCATGGCGCAAAGCGATTTCTGGCTGGAAGACCAGGGCCGGCTCACCGAACCCATGGTGTACGACGCGGCCAGCGACCGCTACCGGCCGATCGCCTGGGACGACGCCTTTGCGCTGATCGCTCGCCACCTGAACGCGCTGCCCGACCCTGACCAGGCCATCTTCTACACCTCGGGCCGCGCCAGCAACGAGGCAGCCTTTCTCTACCAGCTGTTCGTGCGCGCCTACGGCACCAACAATTTCCCCGACTGCTCCAACATGTGCCACGAGCCCAGCGGCAGCGGCATGAAGCCGCAGATCGGCGTGGGCAAGGGCACGGTGCAGCTGGCCGATTTCGAGCAGGCCGATGCCATCTTCATCTTCGGCCAGAACCCCGGCACCAACCACCCGCGCATGCTGGGCGAGCTGCGCGCAGCCCACAAGCGCGGCGCGCGCATCCTGAGCTTCAACCCGCTGCGCGAGCGCGGGCTGGAGCGCTTCCAGGACCCGCAAAGCAAGCTGGAGATGGCCACCCTGGGCGCCACGCCCATCAGCACGCACTACTTCCAACTGCGCGTGGGCGGCGACATCGCGGCCGTCAAGGGCATCATGAAGCATGTGATCGCGCAGGACGATGCACTGGGGCAAGGGGGCGGCGGCGTCCTGGACCATGCCTTCATCGCCGAACACACCACCGGCTTCGAGGCCCTGGCCGAGGACCTGCGGGCCGAGGACTGGGGCCTGCTGGAGGCCGAGTCCGGCCTGAGCCGCGCGCAGATGCAGACGGCGGCCGAGGTCTACATCGCCGCCCGCAGCACCATAGTCTGCTGGGGCATGGGCATCACGCAGCACATGCATTCGGTGGCCGCCGTGCAGATGCTGGTCAACCTGCTGCTGCTGCGCGGCAACATCGGCCGCCCCGGCGCAGGTGCCTGCCCGGTGCGCGGCCACAGCAATGTGCAGGGCGACCGCAGCATGGGCATCTGGGAAAAGCCGCCGGCCGCGCTGCTGGACCGGCTGCAGCAGGTCTTCGGCTTCGAGCCGCCGCGCGCCCACGGCGTGGACGTGGTCGAGTCCATCCGCCTCATGCTCGAGGGCCGGGGCAAGGTCTTCTTTGCGCTGGGCGGCAACTTCGCGGCGGCCACGCCCGACACGCATGCCACCTGGCAGGCGCTGCGCCGCTGCGACCTGACCGTGCATGTGACCACCAAGCTCAACCGCAGCCATCTGGTGCACGGCCGCGAGGCGCTGATCCTGCCCTGCCTGGGCCGCACCGAGATCGACATGCAGGCCGTCGGCCCGCAGGGCGTGACGGTGGAGGACTCCATGGGCATGGTCCATATCTCCAGCGGCATCAACCCGCCTGCGTCGGAGCACCTGCTCAGCGAGATCGCCATCGTCGCGCGCCTGGCCGCCGCCACGCTGGGCGCGCAGCGGCCCGTGCCCTGGCTGGAGCTGGCCGGCGACTATGCACGCATACGCGAGCTGATCGAGCAGGTCTTCGACGACTTCCACGACTTCAACGCGCGCGTGGCCGTGCCGGGCGGCTTCAAGCTGCGCAATGCGGCGAGCGAGCGCATCTGGGAGACGCCCCGGGGCAAGGCCGGCTTCTTCGTGCACGCCGTGCCGCGCGACACGCCCGTGCACCGCGCACGCGCCGCGCGCAGCCCCGGCGCATCGCCGGTGTTCACGCTGTTCACCACGCGCTCGCACGACCAGTACAACACCACCATCTACGGCATGGACGACCGCTACCGCGGCGTCTTCGGACAGCGCCGCGTGGTCTTCATCCATGCCGAGGACATCCGCGCCCTGGGCATGAAGAATGGCGACTGGGTGGACCTGCAGACGGTGTGGGATGACGGCCAGCAGCGCAGCGCCGAGCGCTTCAGGCTCGTGGCCTACGACATTCCGCGCGGCTGCATCGCTGCCTACTATCCAGAGACCAATCCGCTGGTGCCGCTGTCGGCCAAGGCCATCGTGGCGGGCACGCCCAGCTCCAAGTCCATTCCCGTGCAGCTGGTGGCGCACAGGCTGCCTGCCGTGCCGTCTCCCGCGCTGGAAGAAATGGCGGCCTGAAGTGCAAGGCATGGAAGAACTGGCCGCCGCCATCCTGCGCGAATTGGCCACCGAGCCCGCACCCATGTCCCTGCCCAGGCTGGGCAAGCGCCTGGGGCAGGGCGCCAGCGTGCTCATGCGCTGCCTGGCGCTGATGGGCGATGCGCCCATTGCCGGCACACCGGGGCCGGGCTGGGTCAGGCTGGAGCAGGAAGAGGGGCGGTGGCTGGCGGCCCTGACGGAGCGCGGGCGCTTGTGGGTGGAGGCCGAGGCCTGTCAGGCGCTGGCCGAAGGCACGGGCCGCGTGCGGTAGAACTGCATCGGAAACTCCTGCATTTCCTTGGCGTGCTGGTTGATCACCGCGCGCTTCATCTTGCCGACCACGTGCATCTCGCAGGGCTTGCAGTCGAAGCGCAGCGTGAGTTTTTCCTTGCCGTTGATCAGCTGCAGCGGCTCGGCCTTGATGGTGCCCTTGACGCCGATGACGCCCTTGGCCTGCTTGGGGCACAGGCTCATGGAAAAGCGCACGCAATGCTTGGTGATCATCAGGCTGACTTCGCCTTCTTCTTCCTTGCTCTCGTAGGCCGCGTCCATGACCTTGACGCCGTGCTTGATGTAGAAGTCGTGTGCCTTCTGGTTGTAGACGTTGGCCAGATAGGTCAGCGTGTCCTCGGGGAAGGGCACGGGCGGCTCCACGGGCAGGGCGCGCGGCAGGCGCACGAAGCCGGCCTGGCGCGCGGCCTCCAGCGCGGCGACGGCGTCGCGGCGCAGCTGGTTCAGGGCCGAGGCCGGCACGAACCAGGGCTGGCTCAGCTGCAGGCCGATGTCATGCACGGAGAAGATGGTGGCGCCGAAGCGGCCCAGTTGCTCGCGCAGCGTGGCCTCGGCACGGGCTGCGTCGGTGGCGGCCTGGTGTTCCTGCACGATGGCGGCGGTGGCGGTGAAGCCGTCCTCGTCGGTCAGCGTGAGCGCAAAGCCGTCGGGCGTTTCCTTGAGTTCGGCCCACAGGCCGATGCGGCGGTCGCTGGACTTCTTGTCCAGCGTGCGCACCCAGGCCATGTCGCGGTTTCGGTTGACCTCCAGGCCCTTGCGCAGGTCCTTGAAGCCGGCGATGGGATCCTTGGGAAACAGGCGCCACAGCGACTTCTTCGCATCCACCGACTCGGCGCGGTTGATCTGCAGGCCCACCAGTTCCTTTTGCAGGTCGTAGTAGCACAGGCCGTCGCCGTTGTGCAGTTCGGTGTCGCGGCTCGATGTCTCGATCTCCACGAAGTTCTCGCCCACCTTGGTGACCCAGCCGATGGCGCGGCCCGGTGTCTTGGGCGTGTCGAAGGCGCCGATGTCGTCCTTGCGGCCGTTGACGAAGTAGTCGGTGAACTCGCGGTTGAAGTTCTGGTCGGGGTCGGGCGTGAAGCTGAACGTGGTGCTGCCCGAGGACGAGCGTGCCAGGGGCGTGTCGGAGAACTCGCGCTCCTCGATGATTTCGTCCAGCAGCTTGCGGTAGTGGGCCGTGATGTTCTTCACGTAGCCCATGTCCTTGTAGCGGCCCTCGATCTTGAAGCTGCGCACGCCGGCGTCGATCAGGGCGCGCAGGTTGTCGCTCTGGTTGTTGTCCTTCATGGACAGCACGTGCTTTTCGTGGGCGATGATGCGGCCGCTCGCGTCCAGCACCTCGTAGGGCAGGCGGCAGGCCTGGTTGCAGTCGCCGCGGTTGGCGCTGCGGCCCGTGTGGGCGTGGGTGATGTAGCACTGGCCCGAGTAGGCCACGCACAGCGCGCCGTGCACGAAGAATTCGATGGTGGTGCGCGCCGGGTCGGTGGCCGCGCGCACGGCGGCGATCTGCTGCAGGTCCAGCTCGCGCGCAACGACGATCTGCGACAGGCCGGCGTCCTGCAGGAAGCGCGCCTTCTCGGGGGTGCGGATGTCGGTCTGGGTGCTGGCGTGCAGCTGGATGGGCGGCAGGTCCAGCTCCAGCAGGCCCATGTCCTGGATGATCAGCGCGTCGGCACCGGCCTCGTAGATCTGCCAGGCCATCTTGCGGGCGGCCTCCAGTTCATCGTCGCGCAGGATGGTGTTGAGCGTGATGAAGATGCGGCTGCCGAAGCGGTGCGCGTGGTTGATCAGGCGCTGCAGGTCGCGGATGTCGTTGCCTGCCGTGGCGCGTGCGCCGAAGGCGGGGCCGCCGATGTAGACGGCGTCGGCGCCATGGTTCACGGCCTCGATGCCGATGTCGGCATCGCGCGCGGGTGACAGGAGTTCGAGCTGGTGGGGCAGGAGGGACATGGGGCTTTGTGGTGTTCTGTGTTCGTACCCGCACCGGCGTGGGGGCCGGGCGTCGGGCGCAATGCGGGGGAAACTGGCCCCCACGCTACCCTTGCTGCGCAAGGTCCGCTGCCCCCCCAAGGGGGCCGCTTTTTGTCTTGGGGCGGCCCGGCGACAAAAAAAGGCCCCCACTCTTGGGGCGGTCCGGCGACGAAAACCTCGCAGCCCGCTTGCGGTGAGGCGCAGCATTATCGCCGCAGCCCCGAAAAAACGCGCGCCAGGGGGTATGCGCCCGATGCCCTGGCGGGCGGCGCCGGTTTTTGCCTATCCTTTAGGATGCGCACTGCACGGGCCGGGCCGCCATGCCGGATACCCCGGCCCGTGCCTGCCCCGCCCCGGGCCTGATGCGCGCTTTCTGCGCCAGGCCTTGCCCGGCCGGGCAGCGCCCGAGTGGGCCACGCCGCAGCGGATTTCGTTTGCCAGGGCGCCTGTTTCACAGATTGACCGTTTTTTCCAGGAGTTGCCATGCACGCCTCGATTCGCCATTTCCCGTGGGCCGGCCCGGCCCTGCTGTGCACCCTGCTGGGCAGCGGCGGCCTGGCCTGGGCGCTGCCGGGAAGCGGCCCGGCCAACGGGCAGTCGGCAGGGGCTTCCGCTGCGGCGGCTGCACCCGGTACGGCCGCTGCACCCGCTGCAACTGCTGCACCCAGTTCAGCCGATGCGCCCCTGGTGGTGCGCATTGCCCATGCGGGGCCGGTGTCCGGCCCCATCGCCAGCCTGGGCAAGGATGAGGAAAACGGCGTGCGCATGGCCCTGGACGATCTCAACGCCAAGGGGCTGGAGATCGGCGGGCGCAAGCTGCGCTGGAAGCTGGAGGCCGGCGACGATGGCGGCGACCCCGGCCAGGCCGTGGCCCTGGCCCGGCGCCTGTGCGACAAGAAGGTGGCGGCCGTGGTCGGCCACCTGCAGTCGGGCACCACGCTGCCTGCCACATCCATCTACCACGACTGCGGCATCGTCATGGTCACGCCCGCAGCCAGCAACCCGGCCATCACCCAGGCGGGCTACGACACCACCTACCGCGTGATCGCCGACGACCGCGCCATGGTCGATGCGCTGGTCGCGCACGCCGTGGGCAAGCTGGGCGTCAAGCGCGCGGCCATCATCGATGACCGCTCGGCCTACGGCCAGGGCATCGTGGCGCTGTTCGAGGCCGAGGCGCGCGAGCAGGGCATCGAGATCGTGGACAAGCAGTTCACCGGCGACAAGGCCACCGACTTCGTGCCCATCCTCACCGCCATCAAGGGCAAGAAGCCGGACGCCATCTTCTTCGGCGGCCTGGACGCCCAGGCCGGCCCGATGCTCAGGCAGATGGCCCAGCTGGCCATGGACAAGGTGCGCCTGCTGGGCGGCGATGGCCTGTGCACGCTGCGCCTGCCCGAGCTGGCCGGCAACACGTCCCCGCTGCGCAATGTGACCTGCGCCGTGGGCGGCAGCCCGCTGGAGCGCATGCCGGGCGGCGCTGCCTGGAAGCAGCGCTACGACCAGCGCTTTCCCGACCAGTACCAGGTCTTCAGCCCCTACGCCTACGACGCCACCATGGTGCTGGCCCAGGCCATGGTGCGGGCCGACTCCATCCGGCCCGATGCCTATATCCCCTATCTGCGCCAGACCCGGCATGACGGCGTGACGGCGCCGATTGCCTTCACGCCCCAGGGCGAGCTGCAGGCGCCGGTCGTCACGCTCTACCACTATGCGCAGGGCGTGCGCAAGCCGCTGCCCTGACCCCCAGTCGCCCGGACACTGTGACACCTTGACTGCCGAGCACCGTCCACTGCCGCAGGCCGACGACGAGGCCTGGATGCGCGCCGCCCTGGAGCTGGCGCGTGCCGCCGCCCAGGCAGGCGAGGTGCCCGTGGGCGCCATCATCGTCAAGGACGGCGCCATCGTCGGCCGGGGCCGCAACGCGCCCGTGGCCCAGGGCGACCCCACGGCCCATGCCGAGGTGCTGGCGCTGCGCGACGCGGCCGCGCGCCTGGGCAATTACCGGCTGGACGATTGCACGCTCTACGTGACCCTGGAGCCTTGCACCATGTGCAGCGGCGCCATGCTGCATGCGCGCCTGGGCCGCGTGGTCTATGGCGCGGCCGAGCCGCGCACGGGCGCTGCCGGATCGGTGCTGGACGTGTTTGCGCTGCCGCAGATCAACCACCACACGCAGGTGACGCGCGGCGTGCTGGCTGGCGAATGCGCGGCCCTGATGTCGGACTTCTTTCGCACGCGCCGCGCCGAGCAGCGCGCGGCCCAGCCGCATCCGCTCAAGGACACGGCGCTGCGCCATGCGGATTCCACCTTTGGCGGCTTTGCCCAGCCGCAGTGGCGCAGCGATCTGCCGGCGCTGGCAGGCCTGCGCCTGGCCGTGGTCGATGAAGGACCGCGCGATGCGCCGCTCACCTGGCTGTGCCTGCACGGCAGTCCCTCATGGGGCCGGCTGTTCCAGCCCATGCTGCCCGGCTGGCTCCAGGCCGGCCATCGCGTGGTGGTCCCCGACCTGCCGGGCTTTGGCCGCAGCGACCAGCCCAAGAAGGAGAAGGCGCACAGCGCGGCCTGGCATGTGCAGGTGCTGCGCGAGCTGGTGCTGGCGCTGGACCTGCGGAGCATCGTGCTGGTCGGCCATGACGATGGCGCGCGCCTGGGCCTGGCTGTGGCGCAGGCCGAGCCCGCCCGTTTTTGCGGCGCCTGGATCATGAATGCCTGGCCCGCAGGCCTGGCGCCCGATGCCTGCCTGCAATGGTTTGCGCAGGCGGCGCGCAAGCCGTCATGGCCCGTGGGCCGCGCCATGCACGAGGCGGGCGAGG
>NZ_LFJT01000024.1:0-88763 GCF_001682645.1 Delftia sp. JD2 | reverse complement strand
CGGGGCAGATGTCGATCAAGAGAATGCACCAGCCGGCGGATGCGGCTGGCGCGCAGGGTGGTCAGCGTGCGCTCTTGCTGCGCACCAGACTGTAGATGAAGAGGATGACGATGGCGCCCACGATGGAGGCGATCCAGCCGGCGGGTTGCCCGGCCTCGTACCAACCCATGGCGACACCGACGTAGCTGGCAAGAAACGATCCTGCCACGCCGAGCAGGATGGTCATGATCCAGCCAAGGCTGTCATCGCCGGGTTTGAGTGCCCGCGCCAGCAAGCCAACGACCAGGCCAACGATGAGGGTACCAATCAAGGACATCATGCTTTTCTCCGAACTGAAGCTTCCATGCCGCGACTCTAGGGCCCGGCACCGGGTGGCCCTGTCGGACAGCATCTCAACCTGGGACGAAGCCAGGGCAGGGCCCTGAAAAACAAAAACGCCTGCATGTGCAGGCGTTTGTGGATTGGCGCAAAAGACGCTGCGATCACTGCAGCTGGCTTGCCTGCATCTGCAGGGCCAGAGCGGCCTTGCTGGCGTCAAGGCCCAGGCCGTCGGCGTCCTGCACGCGGCGGGCGCCATCGAAGCGGCGGGCCCAGTACGCGCTTTGCATGCTTTCCACGCGAACCTGCGCACCGGTGCGCGGTGCATGGATGAAGTTGCCGTCGCCGACATAGATGCCGACATGGCTGAAGGTGCGGCGCATGGTGTTGAAGAACACCAGATCACCGGGCTTGAGTTCGTTCTTGTCGATTTTTTCCGTGGCCTGTGCCTGCTGGTCAGCGCGGCGCGGCAGGACCTTGCCCAGGGTTTCGGAGTAGATGGCGCGGACGAAACCGCTGCAGTCGAAGCCGGTCTCGGCACTGTTGCCGCCGCGGCGGTAGGGAACGCCGATGAAGCCCATGGCGGTCACGACCAGATCGGAGGTCTTTTCGGCGACGCTTTGTCGTGCTTCCTTGACGAAGTCGGAAGTGCGTTCCGCCATGTGGTGGCGGGCTTCGCGCAGCTGCGAGATGAGGCTGCGGTTGACCAGCAGCTGGTTCATATCGTCGTCACGCATTTCGGGCGGAGCCGCGTGTGCCGTGACGCTGACAAACAGGAGTGCAATAAGCCATCGGGACATGGGGCGCGAGATTACCACGCAAAAACGTAGGACAAATTCGATAAGACCCCCGAAAGCCTGGGTTTTTGAGTTACCTCAGGAATCCGGGCTGCGCGGCAGGGAGCGCACGCAAGCTGCGACAATGGAAAGCTTTCCCTTTTGTCCTGTATAAGAAGGGCGGCCCGCGCCGCTCCATATTCCCAAGAAAGATCCGCCATGCTGCTTGAAGCCACCGACTCCCAGCTCGTACTCGTCGATTACCAGGAGCGCCTGATGCCGGCCATCTTCGAGGGACCGGCAGTTCTGGCCAATGCCGTGAAGCTGGCGCGCCTGGCGCAGCTGGTGGACGTGCCGGTCTTCGGCACCGAGCAGAACCCCTCGCGCCTGGGCGCCAACGACGCCGAACTTCGCGCGCTGTGCGACCGGACCCTGTCCAAGATGCATTTCAGCGCCGTGGCCGAGGGCCTGGGCGAGTGGCTGCGTCCTCCTGCACGGCCCCAGGGCGGCAATGCACGCAGCCTGCCCAAGCACCTGCAAAAGCCCCAGCAGCAGGCGCCCGAGCGCAGCATGGTGGTGATTGCCGGCTGTGAAGCCCATGTCTGCCTGCTGCAGACGGCGCTGGAGCTGCTGGAAGATGAGTTCGATGTCTGGGTCGTCACCGACGCCTGCAGTTCGCGCACCGAGCGCAACCGCGATGCCGCCTTCGACCGCCTGGCCGGCGCGGGTGCCGAGCTGGTGACCACGGAGATGGTGGCCTTCGAGTGGCTGCGCAGCTGCGAGCATCCGGCCTTCAAGGAGCTGCTTGCCCTGGTCAAGTAAGGCACGGGTTCCTGGGTCCGCCGTCTTGGGGCGCTCTTTGGAGCGCCTTTTTTCATGGTGACCGGCCTCTTCTTGGGAGGCGGGCTGTCGCTGCACCGCGTAGTTCTACGGAG
The DNA here is from genome assembly GCF_001682645.1 of Delftia sp. JD2. Taxonomy (NCBI): domain Bacteria; kingdom Pseudomonadati; phylum Pseudomonadota; class Betaproteobacteria; order Burkholderiales; family Comamonadaceae; genus Delftia; species Delftia sp. JD2. Next base: position 86,734 of record NZ_LFJT01000024.1, on the reverse strand, counting down.
CTGCGTGCGTAGCCGGCCGAATAGGCGCGGGCAGGGCGTTTTTCTACAGTGGCGGCATTCCCCCAAGAGAGACTGTATGAAGCACGTTCTGACCTTCACCGCCCTGATCCTGACCGCCTCGGGCAGCGCTTTAGCTGCCGACAATTTCTATGGCGCCGTCCGCATAAACTCCGCCAACTACAAGGCCCAAGACATGGACTCCAGCGCCCGCCCCGGCCTGGGGCAGTTCGTGCCTGGCGACGACAGCCGCCGCGCTACAGGCGGCTCTCTGGCCCTGGGCTATGAGCTCCCGTCGGACTGGCGCCTGGAAGCCGAATACACCCTGCCCAGGAGCAACGAATTCACCAGCGGCTCCACGCGCTTTCCCACGAGCTTCAATCACCACAGCATCCGTTCTCAGCGCCTGATGATCAATGCGTACAAGGATTTCCCCCTGAACGCGCAGTTCTCCGTGTACGGCACGGCGGGCCTGGGCCTGGCCCACCTGCAGTCCAGCGGCTGGCAAGGCAATCCGAATCGCCAGTACTTCAGCGATTCCCAGAACAATCTGGCCTATGCGCTGGGCTTTGGCGTCAGCTACTCGCCGATTCAAAAGGTCAGCATCGACCTGGGCTACCGCTATGTGGGCATGGGCAAGACCCACAGCGGCGCCAACAACTTCACCAATGTCCGTGGCCTGCAGGATGAGCAGATGCGCGCCAAGCTGAGTTCCAGCGAGATCTCGGTCGGCCTGCGCTACAGCTTCTGAGTTTGAAGGGGCCTGTCTGTCCGCGCAGCGCGGAGTTGTCAGCTTTTGGCAAGCGCATTATGAATAATTATGAATTCAGAAGCCGCCAATCCATGACAACGACAGGAGACAGACAATGGCCCCGCGTTTTGACGATTTCCACCGCCGCTCCATCGAGGAGCGCGATGCCTTCTGGGCCGAGCAGGCCCGCCGCATCGACTGGTATGTGCCGCCCCAGCGCATCTGCGACTACGACAATCCGCCGTTTGCACGGTGGTTTGTCGGGGGGCAGACCAATCTCTGCCACAACGCCGTGGACCGGCACCTGGCCGAGCGCGCCGACCAGAACGCGCTGATCGCCATCTCCACCGAGACCGGCACGGAAAAGGTCTACACCTACCGCGAACTGCATGCCGAGGTGCAGCGCATGGCCGCCGTGCTGCAGTCGCTGGGCGTGCAAAAGGGCGACCGTGTCCAGATCTACATGCCCATGATTGCCGAGGCGGCCTTTGCCATGCTGGCCTGCGCGCGGCTGGGTGCCATCCATTCAGTGGTGTTCGGCGGCTTTGCCTCGGCGGCGCTGGCCTCGCGCATCGACGATGCCGAGCCCAAGGTCATCATCAGTGCCGACGCGGGCTCGCGCGGCGGTCGTGTGGTGGCCTACAAGCCCTTGCTGGACGAGGCCCTGCAACTGGCCAGCCACAAGCCAGCGGCCGTGCTCATCGTGGACCGTGGCCTGGCGCCTGCGCCCATGCGCGCCGGGCGTGACCACGACTGGGCCAGCCTGCGTGCGCTGCATGCCGACGCCCAGGTCGCCTGCACCTGGGTGGAGTCCACCGACCCCAGCTACACGCTCTACACCAGCGGCACCACGGGGCGCCCCAAGGGCGTGCAGCGCGATACAGGCGGCTACACGGTGGCGCTGGCCGCCAGCATGCCGCTGATCTTCGGGGCCGAGGCAGGGCAGACTTTTTTCTGCACCAGCGACATCGGCTGGGTCGTGGGCCACAGCTACATCATCTATGCGCCGCTGATCGCAGGCATGGCCACCGTGCTCTACGAGGGCCTGCCCATACGCCCCGACGCAGGCATCTGGTGGAGCATCGTGGAGAAGTACCGGGTCACCCACATGTTCTCGGCGCCCACGGCCATCCGCGTGCTCAAGAAGCACGATGCCGAGTACCTGCACCGCCACGATATCTCCAGCCTCAAGGCGCTGTGGCTGGCCGGCGAGCCGCTGGACGAGCCCACGGCGCAGTGGATCAGCCAGGCCCTGGGCAAGCCCATCATCGACAACTACTGGCAGACCGAGACCGGCTGGCCCATCCTCACGCTGTGCAACGGCGTGGAGCAGCAGACCACGCGCTTCGGCAGTCCCGGCAAGGCCGTCTATGGCTATGACGTGAAACTGATCGACGAGGCCACGGGCGAGGAACTGCTCGGCGCCGGGCAAAAGGGCGTGCTGGCCATCGAGGGACCGCTGCCGCCGGGCTGCATGCAGACCGTCTGGCGTGACGATCAGCGCTTCGTCAATACCTACTGGAAGAGCATTCCGGGCCGCATGGTCTACAGCACCTTCGACTGGGGCATTCGCGACGAGGATGGCTACTTCTTCATCCTGGGCCGCACGGACGACGTGATCAACGTGGCCGGCCACCGCCTTGGCACGCGCGAGATCGAGGAATGCATCTCCGCCCACCCCCAGGTGGCCGAAGTCGCCGTGGTCGGCGTGGCCGATACGCTCAAGGGCCAGGTGGCGCTGGCCTTTGCCGTGCCCCGGACGGCGCTGGAGGGCGAGGCCGAGCGCGCGGCGCTGCAGGCCGATGTGATGAAGCTGGTCGATGCGCGGCTGGGCGCCGTGGCCCGGCCCTCGCGCGTGGTCTTCGTCAGTGCGCTGCCCAAGACGCGCAGCGGCAAGCTGCTGCGCCGCGCCATGCAGGCCGTGGCCGAGGGGCGCGACCCGGGCGACCTCAGCACCATGGAAGACCCGGCTGCGCTGGCCCAGGTGCAGCAGCAGCTGTGAGGCAGGGCGCGCGCCGCAACCGCTTGCAGCCTGGGTGATGTGCGCCGGCGCCCCTGCCTGCCGCGCCTACAATCGCGCCTTGGGCCGCAGCCGGGCCAGGTCCCCAGGCTGCGGCGCCCTGTTTTCAACCGACGAGAAAGCGTTTTCGACGTGCAGGTCGCATCTTCCATCTTCAAAGCCTATGACATCCGCGGCATCGTGCCGTCCACGCTCAACGAGGAGGTGGCGCTCGGCGTGGGCCGCGCCTTCGGCATGGCGGCCCTGGCGGCCGGCGAGACCGTGGTGGCCGTGGGACGCGATGGCCGCCTGTCGGGACCCTCGCTGTCCGCGGCGCTGATCGCCGGCCTGACCGAGGTCGGCATCGAGGTGATCGACATCGGCCTGGCCACCACGCCCATGCTGTACTACGCGGCCAGCACACTGGCGCGCTCGGGCATCCAGGTCACGGGCAGCCACAACCCCAAGGACTACAACGGCTTCAAGATGGTGCTGGCCGGCCGCGCCATCTACGGCGAGGAAATCCAGGCGCTGCGCCGCCGCGTCGAGAGCGACGACTGGACCCTGACGGGCACCGGCAGCGTGCGCCGCGCCGATGTGCAGGCCGACTACCAGGCGCGCATCGTGGGTGACGTGAAGCTGGCGCGCCCCATCAAGATCGTGGTGGACTGCGGCAACGGCGTGGCCGGTGCCTCGGCGCCCGGCATCTTCCGCGCCCTGGGCTGCGAGGTGATCGAGCTGTTCTCCGAAGTGGACGGTGAATTCCCCAACCACCATCCCGACCCCAGCAAGCCCGAGAACCTGCGCGACGTGATCGAGGCGCTGCGCACCTCGGACGCCGAGCTGGGTCTGGCCTTCGACGGTGACGGCGACCGCCTGGGCATCGTCACCAAGGACGGCCAGAACATCTTCCCCGACCGCCAGATGATGCTGTTTGCCAAGGACGTGCTCTCGCGCGTGCCGGGCGGCAGCATCGTCTACGACGTGAAATGCACGCAGCGCCTGGCGCCCGCCATCCGCGAGGCTGGGGGCGAGCCCGTGATGTTCAAGACCGGGCACTCCCTGGTCAAGGCCCGCATGAAGGAACTGGACGCGCCGCTGGGCGGCGAGATGAGCGGCCACATCTTCTTCAAGGAGCGCTGGTATGGCTTCGATGACGGCACCTACGCGGGCTGCCGCCTGCTGGAGATCGTCAGCCGCGAGGCCGACCCCAGCGCCTTGCTCAACGCGCTGCCCACCAGCTTTTCCACCCCTGAACTGAATGTGGCCTGCGCCGAAGGCGAGCCCCATCGCCTGGCCGCCGAACTGCAGGCCCTGGCCGCCGAGACCTTTGCCGCACCGGCCCAGGTCAGCACCATCGACGGCCTGCGCGTGGACTGGGCCGACGGCTTCGGCCTGATCCGCGCCAGCAACACCACGCCCGTGCTGGTTCTGCGCTTCGAGGGCCAGACCCAGGAGGCGCTGTCGCGCATCGAGGCGCAGATGCTGGCGCTGCTGGAGCGCGTCAAGCCCGGCGCGCAGGTTGGCGGCGCCGCGCACTGATTTGCGCGCCAGGCGATGACTCCACGCTCTCCCACGTCCTGGGCGCGCGCGCTGTACAGCGCCGTGACCTGGGCGGCGCAGCCGCTTCTGCGCCGCAAGCTGCTGCGCCGCGCCGAGGCCGAGCCCGTCTATGCCGAGCACATTCCCGAGCGCTTTGGCCGCTACCAGCCGGCCACGCTGGGGCAGGACGGACGCGGCCGGTGGATCTGGATTCATGCCGTATCGCTGGGTGAGACGCGCGCTGCCGCCATCTTGCTGACCGCGCTGCGCGAACGCCTGCCCGGTATGCGCCTGCTGCTGACCCATGGCACGGCCACAGGCCGCACCGAAGGCCGCCGGCTGCTGCAGCCCGGGGACCTGCAGGTCTGGCAGCCCTGGGATACCCCAGCGGCCGTGCGCCGCTTCGTGCAGCAATTCAGGCCCGCGGTCGGCGTGCTCATGGAGACCGAAGTGTGGCCCAACCTGGTCGCCATCTGCCGCGAAGAGGGCGTGCCGCTGGCGCTGGCCAATGCGCGGCTCAGCGACAAATCGCTGGGCCAGGCGCTGCGCGTGGCGCCGCTGGCGCGCCCTACCTATGCCGCCCTGGCCGCCGCCTGGGCGCAGACCGAGGCCGATGCGCAGCGCCTGCGCCTGCTGGGTGCGCCCGTGCGCGGCGTGCTCGGCAACCTGAAATTCGATGCGCGTCCGGACGCGGTGCTGCTGGAGCGCGCCCGGCAATGGAAGTCCGGCCTGTCCCGCCCTGTGGTGCTGCTGGCCAGCAGCCGCGAGGGCGAGGAGGCCATGCTGCTGTCCGCCCTGCGCACGCTGGGGCCGGCAGGCCGGGCCGTGCAATGGCTGGTCGTGCCGCGCCATCCGCAGCGCTTTGACGAAGTGGCGGCGCTGCTGGCTGGCGGCGGCCTGCATGTCTCGCGCCGCAGCCAGTGGGTGGGTGGCCCGCCCTGCGGGGCTGCGGCGGATGACATCGACATCTGGCTGGGTGATTCGCTGGGCGAGATGGCCCTGTACTACGGCCTGGCCGACGCCACGCTCATGGGCGGCAGCTTTGCGCCGCTGGGCGGCCAGAACCTTATCGAGGCCCTGGCCTGCGACTGCCCCGTGGTGCTGGGGCCGCATACCTTCAACTTCAGCGAAGCCTCGGACCTGGCCTGCGAAGCCGGCGCCGCGCTGCGGGCGCCCGACATGGAGCACGGGCTGCGCCTGGCCGTGGACCTGGCCCGGGACCGACAGGCCCACGCCCATGCGGTGGCCCAGGCGCGCGGCTTCCTGGACCAGCACCGCGGTGCAGCTCAGGCGACGGCACAGGCGGTGGCCGGGCTGTTGCAGTCCCAACCGTTGCGCTGAGCACTGGGTTTTCGGCTGGCGGTATCCGCAGGCCGGATCAGCCGGCGTCCTGCAGAACGGGCAGGCTCACACTCGCCAGCAGCCCTCCATCCTCCGCACTGAGCAGCTCGATGCTGCCGCCGTGCCGCTCGGTCACGGTCCTGGCGATGGCCAGGCCCAGGCCGCTGCCGCTTTGGCTCTGGTCGGGTACGCGGAAGAAGCGGTCGAAGACACGCTGGCGCCAGGCCTCGGCGATGCCCGGGCCACGGTCGCGCACCTGGAGCACGGCCTGGTCGCCCTGGCGCTGCAGGCGCACGCTGATGGTGGCGTGCGCGGGGCTGTATTTGATGGCGTTGTCCACGAGGTTGTCGATCAGCGAGACCAGGCCTTCGCGTTCGCCCATCACGCTCAGTGGCTCGCTGGCTTCCAGGGCCAGTTCCACCGGGCGGCGGCAGGCCAGGGCATCGAGTGCGGCGAGCCGGTCTTCCAGCAGCAGGTCCAGGCGCAGCGGCTGCATGGCCATGCCGGGCGCTTCGGTCTCGCTGCGCATGAGTTGCAGCAGCTGGGCCACCATGCGGCTGGCGCGCTGGTTGCTGCGCAGCAGGCTGTCCATGAGTTCCTGCTGGCGCGGTTCGCTGCCAAGGCGCAGCAGGGCCTCGACGTTGACGTGCATGGCTGCCAGCGGCGTGCGCAGTTCGTGGGCTGCATCGGCGATGAGGTTGCGCTCGCGCTCGCTGCTGGAGCGCACGCGGGCCAGCAGGGCGTTGATGTCCTGCACCAGCGGCCGCAGCTCGGCGTGTGGCGGCGCATAGGTGAGCGTGCTGAGGTCGTCGGGGCCGCGCGTGGCCAGCTCGTCGCCCACGCGGCGCAGCGGGCGCAGTGCCGCGCGCACCGACCACCAGGCAGGAAAGGCCAGGAAGGGCAGGCTGATCAGCAGCGGCAGCAGGTAGTAGCTGCGGGTGTTGAGGGTGATCAGCAGTTCCTTGAAGGACGGCAGCATCAGCGTGACTTCGGTCTGGCCCGAGGCCGAGCGCAGCGTGCTCATGCGCCAGGTCTGCCCTTCGAAATCTATGTCCTCGACCGTGTCCAGCACGCGGTTGCGCAGCGTGGGTGCCGGCGTGGGCGAGCGGTACAGGAGCTGGCCGCGCTGCCAGACCAGCAGCGTGGGCGTGAAGCGGATGTCGTCGTCTCCGTCGCCGTACTCATGGCGCAGGGCCGTGTCCAGCGCGGCCAGGCTGTGCTGCTGGCGGTCCGGAAGGTCGGCCAGGTCCTCGGCCACAGCCATGACAAGTTCGTAGACAGGCTTGCTGACCAGCAATTCATTGTGGAAGTGGGCCATGTAGATGGCTGCCACCAGCAACGCAGTCCAGATCGCGGTGAGCACGCCCATCTGGGCCAGCAGCATCCGCCGGCCCAGGGTGGGCCGCAGCCAGCGGCGCCATCTCGGGCTGGCCTGTTGCCCCTGCAGGGTGTGCGATGTCATGGTCAGGACAGGGGGGCCATCGGCTGCGAGTCGATGACATAGCCAATGCCGCGCACCGTGCGTATGAAGCCCGGCCCGATCTTGCGGCGCAGGTTGGAGACATGGACCTCCAGCGCATTGCTGCCGTTGGCGCTGCCGCCCGGGATGACTTCCTCCTCGATGCCGCTGCGCGTGACCACGCGGTCCATGCGCCGCAGCAGCAGGGCCAGCAGGTCGAATTCGCAGCGGGACAGCTCGACGTTCTGGCCTGCAACGCTGACACGGCGCGTGGGCTCGTGCAGCGACAGGCCGCGCAGATGCAGCGTTCCGTCGCCCTGCCCATAGCTGCGGCGTGCCAGGGCGCGCACGCGTGACACCAGTTCGGCCAGGGCAAAGGGTTTGACCAGATAGTCATCTGCGCCGCTGTCCAGGCCGTGCAGCCGGTCGTGCAGGCTGTCGCGTGCGCTCAGGATCAGCACGGGCAGGCGGCGCCATTCGCGGCGCAGGCGCGTGAGCAGGCTGATGCCGTCGCCATCGGGCAGGCCCAGGTCCAGCAACACCATCTCGAAGCTTTGCTGCTCCAGCGTGCGCAGCGCATCGGACAGGCGGCGCACCCAGACCACGTCCATGGCGTGATCGCCCAATGCGATGCGCACGCCATTGCCCAGATCCAGATCGTCCTCCACCAGCAGCAGTCTCATCGTGTGTTTCCTGTGCCGCTCCCATGCCGTGGACCGGCGCCTGCGGGAGGGCTGCCGCGAGTATCGGTCAAGGCGGGGACGATGCGCTTCAGCATCCCTTCAGGAAAGCCGGGGCAGGTCTTCAGGCTGGTTTGCCACAGTGGCCCGCTCGACAACTCCCACGAAGGCAAGGCACGCATGCCAAGACTCTCCCGCTGTTCCTTGCTGAGCCGTCTGGCGGCGCTGTGCGCGCTGGCTGCCTGGATGCTGGTCGTGGCGGGTTTGCGTGCCTCGGCTTTGCCAGAGCACAGGGCTGCGGCGCCAGGCGCGCGGCCCGCGGCGGCCGGGCATCAGCCCGGGGCACTGCCGGCCGTGCGGGCGCTTCAGGGATTCAAGGGGCTGGCGCGCGGAGCGACAGCGCATCGATGGCGCGCAGGTCGTCGTCGCTGAGCGTGCCGGCTGCCTGGCGCAGCTTGAGCTGGCCCAGCAGCACCTGGTAGCGCGCCAGGGCCAGGTCGCGCTGGGTCTGGTAGAGCTGGCTTTGCGCGTTGAGCACGTCGATGTTGATGCGCACGCCGACCTCGTAGCCGAGCTTGTTGGCGTCCAGCGCGCTCTGGCTGGACGCCAGCGCGGCCTCCAGCGCCTTGACCTGGGCCTGGCCCGACTGCACGCCGAAGAAGGCCGTGCGCGTGCTCTGCTCCACGTTGCGCTGGGCGTCGTCCAGCTGTGCCCGCGCCTTGTCTTCCAGCGCCAGGGTTTCCTTGATGCGGTTTTGCACGGCAAAGCCGGCGAACAGGGGCAGGTTCATGACCACGCCCACGCTGGCGGCATTGGTGCGGTAGCTGGTGCCGATCTGCGGCGTGACCGAGCCATTGGGATAGCGGTTGACCACGTAGCCGGCCTGCAGGTCCACGGTGGGCTTGTGGCCGGCCTCGGCTTTCTTCGTTTCCAGCTGGGCGATGTCCAGCGCCAGGCGGGCCTGGCGCAGCTGGGGCTGGCCTTGCAGTGCGGTGTCCACCCAGGACTGGGCATCAGCGGGCATTAGGGCCGGCAACTGCAGCGGCTGGGCCAGGGGGCGGGGCACGGTGCCAACGGCGCCAACGATCTGGTCCAGCACCAGACGCTTGACGCGCAGATCGTTCTCGGCGGCGATTTCCTGCGCGCCGGCCAGGTCGAACCGGGCCTGGGCTTCGCGCGAGTCGGTGATGGTGGCCGTGCCGACCTCGAAGTTGCGCTTGGCGAATTCCAGCTGCTGTGCAATGGCGGCCTTCTGTGCCTTGACCACGGCCAGGCTGTCCTGGGCGCCGAGGACATCGAAGTAGGCCTGGGCCACGCGCACCAGCAGGTTCTGCTCGCCGCTGTCCAACTGGGCGCGCGCCACGTCCACGCCGCGCTGGCCCTGGTCGTAGGCGATCTTGTTGGCCGGACGGTACAGCGGCTGCTGGGCGCTGAGCTGCAGGTTCTGCTGGGGCGAGCGAAAGCTCCCCGGCAGCACGCTGACTTCCACATGCGAGGTGTTGGCACCGGCCTGCAGACCCACGCTGGGCAACAGGCCCGAGCGTGCCTGCTCGGCGCGGCTGGCGGCGGCCTGGGCGTCGGCCTGCTGGGCCTGCCACTGGGCGTCGTAGCCGCGGGCCTTGGCCACCAGTTCGGACAGGTTCTGGCCCGTGGCCGCAGAGGCTGTCAGAGAGGGCAGGGCAGACTGCGGGGCCGCAGGGGCGGGCGCAAGGACGGCTGGGGCAGGAGCCTGTGCCAGGGCCGAGCCCATGCCCGCCGCGCACAGCAGCAAGGCCATGTGGCGCAGGGGCCAGGCGTATGGGCGGGTCAGGGCGGAAGCGACAGGGGCAAGGGGCCGAAGCAGGGGCATAGAGGTCCTCGAATCAAAACACAGTCGTCACGAAGCACCGGGGACGGCGGGTGTGCCGCCGTGTCCCGGGTTTCTTTTGCGTGTTGCCGCTCAGTAGCGCGGCACGCCTGGGTCGCGCTCGCGCGACCAGGCATCGATGCCTCCGCTGATATTGGCCACGGTCTCGAAGCCGTTGTTCATCAGGAAGGCAGCGACATGCATGCTGCGTGCGCCGTGATGGCACAGGCAGGCTGTGGGGTGATCCGGATCGAGTTCCTGCAGGCGCGAGGGAATCTCGCCCATGGGGATGCAGCGCAGCTCGAAGCCCTCGGGGCGTACGCTGGCCTGGGCCACTTCCCAGGGCTCGCGCACGTCCAGCACCAGGGGCAGGGCATCGGAGCCGCTGGAGTGCTGGTTCAGCCAATCGTTGAGTTGCGCGGGAGGCACTTGGGGAAGCATCGGAAAGATCCTTGCGGAATGGAGTGGAGTTGCCGCAGCGGCCGAAATCCTCTGGACCCGGGCCGCCGTGGCGGATTTCAGAACGTGAAGCGCGAAGGCTCTTCGAAGTTGGCCAGGCGTGCGGTCACCACGTCCCAGGGCTGGCTGGTTTCGAACTGGTGGCCGTTCTTTTGCACCAGCGTGAAACGCATCATGGGCAGTTGGCCGACGATGGCTGCCAGGCGGCCGCCGTCGTTGAGCTGGGCCAGCAGGGCCTGCGGCACGTGGGCGACCGAGCCGCTGAGCACGATGGCGTCGAACTGGCCCAGAGCGGCCGCAGCCGTGGCGCCATCGGCCAGCTTGACCTCGGCATTGGTGATGCCGGCGCCCAGCAGGTTCTCGCGGGCCATCTCGGCCAGCTCGGGCACGATCTCCAGTGTCACGACTTCCTTGGCCTGGGCGGCCAGCAGGGCGGCCATGTAGCCCGAGCCGGCGCCGATTTCCAGCACGCGGTCGGTGGGCTTGATCTTCAGGTCCTGCAGCATGCGGGACTCGATGCGCGGGGCCAGCATGCACCAGCCCTTGGCGGCGGCTTCTTCGGCCGGGGCGACCAGGGGGATTTCCAGGTCCATGAAGGCCAGGCCGGCATGCTCGGGCGGCACGAAATTCTCGCGGTGCACCTTGCCCAGCAGCGCCAGCACTTCTTCATCAAGCACGTTCCAGGGGCGGATCTGTTGCTCGATCATGTTGTAGCGCGCGTGCGCTTGGGCGCTGTGGTGTTCGGGCAGGCTGTTCAGGGGCAGGCTCATGGGGTATCTCCGGAGAAAGACTTGTCAGGACAAACCTTTGATTCTACGAGTCTCGCGGCGGGGTGGGGGCGCTGGCGGCGCCTTGGCCGGGTGCCGCGTCGTGCCGGTTGCCGTTCCACAGGCGCCGCAGCCACTGGGAGAAGTCGTCAAGGTAGCAATAGACCACGGGCACGACCACCAGGGTCAGCAGCGACGAGGTGACCACGCCGCCGATCACCGACTGGCCCATGGGCGCGCGCTGCTCGGAGCCTTCGCTGAGTGCGAAGGCCAGCGGCACCATGCCGAAGATCATGGCCAGCGTGGTCATCAGAATGGGGCGCAGCCGCACGCGCGCCGCCAGCAGCAGGGCCTGCTCGCGCGGCAGGCCGTCGCGGATCTGGCCGGTGTCCGGGTCGCTGTGCGGGCCGCGCGCGCGGATGGCGAAGTCCACCAGCAAGATGGCGTTCTTGGTGACCAGTCCCATGAGCATGACCACGCCGATGATGGAGAACATGGACAGGGCCGAGCCGAACATCATCAGCGCCAGCACCACGCCGATCAGCGTCAGCGGCAGCGAAGTCATCAACGCCAGCGGCTGCAGGAAGCTCTTGAACTGGCTCGCCAGGATCATGTAGATGAAGATGATGGCCAGCGCCAGGGCGGACACCGCATAGCCGAACGATTCGTTCATGCTCTTGGTGGCGCCGCTGAACTGCGTGCGGTAGCCGGGCGGCAGGGCGATGTCGGCCAGGGCATTGCGGATGTCGGCCGAGACCTCGCCGCTGGAGCGCAGGTAGACATTGCCGCTGAAGGCGACCTCGCGCGTCATGTCGCGGCGGTTGATCTGGCTGGGGCCGGTGGCGGGCGTGACGGTGGCCACCTGGTTCAGCCGCACGATGCGCATGCCGCCGTCGCCCGAGGTGGAGGGCAGGGCGAAGGGCAGGCGCTCCAGGTCCTGGGGCGTGCTGCGCGACTCGGGCGCCAGGCGCACCTTGACGTCATAGGTCTGGTCGTCGCTGGCGCGCCAGTTGCCCACGGTCTGGCCGGCCACCCAGGTGCGCAGCGCCGCTGCCATGGAGCCTACCGACAGGCCCAGATCGGCGGCCGCATCGCGCCGCACGGTGATGTCGATCACGGGCTTGTCGGGCTTGAGGCTGCTGTCCAGGTCCACCAGTCCGGGAATGCCGCGCAGGCGTTCCATCACCACGCGGTTCAGGCGCTCCAGCTCGCCCAGGTCCGGGCCCTGCAGCGAGAATTCGACCTGTTTTTGCCCGCCCACGGGCTCGCGCTGGCCCACATGGGTGACGGTGATGCCGGGCACGCTCTGCAGCTGCTCGCGCAGCACGCCCGACAGTTCATCGCCGCTGCGCTGGCGCAGGTGGCGGTCCAGCAGGCGGATGTAGATGCTGGCGTATATCTTGCCCTGGGCCGTGCCGGTGTTGATGGTGGCCAGCGTGTAGCGGACCTCGGGCAGGGCGCGGATGATGGCATCGACCTGGCGGGCCTTGGCCTCCGTGGCCTCGATGGACGAGCCCACGGGCGTGTTGAAGCTCACCGTGGTCTCGGAGAAATCGGCCTTGGGCACGAATTCCGTGCCCAGCAGCGGTACCAGGAAGATGCTGGCCACGAAGATGGCCAGCGCCGCCGCCAGCGTGGCGATCTTGTGGCGCAGCGCCCAGCCCAGCACGTCCTGGTAGAAGTGGGACAGCGAGTCGGTGGCGCGCTCGAACCAGGCCGTGACCCGGCCCAGCGTGCGGTCGTAGAGGCTGCGGCCGCGCTTGTCGCCGTGGGCGTGGATGGTCGGGTCATGCCAGACGCTGGAGAGCATGGGGTCCAGCGTGAAGCTCACGAACATGGAGATCATCACGGCCGCCACGATGGTGATGCCGAATTCGTGGAAGAACTTGCCGATGATGCCGCCCATGAAGCCGATGGGCAGGAACACCGCAACGATGGACAGCGTGGTGGCCAGCACGGCCAGGCCGATCTCCTGCGTGCCGTCGAGCGCGGCGGCATGCGCGTCCTTGCCCATCTGCACGTGGCGCACGATGTTCTCGCGCACCACGATGGCGTCGTCGATCAGCAGGCCCACGCACAGCGACAGCGCCATCAGCGTGATCATGTTGATCGAGAAGCCGAACCAGTACATGAACAAAAAGGTGCCGATCAGCGCAATGGGCAGCGTCAGCCCCGTGATCACCGTGGAGCGCCAGGAGTTCAGGAACAGGAAGACGATGAGCACCGTCAGTGCCGCGCCCTCGATCAGCGTCTGGCGCACGTTGTTGACGGCCACACGGATGGGGCGGGCGCTGTCGGCAATCGGCTCCAGCCGCACGCCGGCCGGCACTTCGGCGGCGATCTCGCGCAGCGTGGCGTTCAGGCCGTCCACGACTTCGATGGTGTTCTCGTCCTGGGCCTTCTGCACGGACAGCAGCAGGGTGCGGCTGCTGTTGTACAGGGCCACGGTCTCCAGTTCGCCCGCGCCGTCCTGCACGCGCGCCAGCTGGCCCAGCCGCACGGGAGCGCCGCCGCGCTGGGCGACGATGATGCGCTCGAAGTCCTGAGGGCGCTTCATGCGTGCGTCGATCTGCACCACGCGCTCCTGCTCGCGCGAGCGGATGGCGCCCAGCGGCAGGTCCTGGTTCTCGCTGCGCACGGCGTTCACGATCTGGTCGGGCGTGATGGCATAGGCTTCCAGCGCCTCGGGCTGCAGGTAGATGTTGATTTCGCGCGGGGTGGCGCCCACCAGGTTGACGGCGCCCACGCCGCGCACGTTCTCCAGCCGCTTCTTGAGGACCTGGTCGGCCCAGCTGGTCAGCGCGACGGCATCGGGCGCCTTGGCGCCGGCATCGGCCTGGGGCAGCACGGCCACGGACCAGATGGGCGAGCTGGCCGGATCGAAGCGCAGCACGCGCGGCTCCTTGACCTCGTCGCGCAGGGTGGGGCGCACCGAGGCCACCTTCTCGCGCACGTCTTCGGCAGCGCGGCGGCCATCGACATGCAGCTGGAATTCGATGATGACGACGCTGGTGCTCTCATAGCTGCGCGAGGTCAGCGCGTTGATGCCGGCAATGGAGTTGACGCCTTCCTCGATCTTCTTGGTGACCTCGGACTCCACGATCTCGGGCGAGGCGCCCGGATAGTCCACGGTGACCACGACCACGGGGAAGTCCACATTCGGGAACTGGTCCACCTTGAGCCGCTGGTAGGAAAACACACCCAGCACCATGAGGGCCAGCATGAGCATGGTGGCGAACACAGGGTTGGCCAGGCTGACGCGCGTGAACCACATGGTCAGCGGGCTCCGGGGGCTGGCGCAGCCTGGGGCTGCGGGGCCTGCTGCATTTGCTGCATCTGCACCGCCGTGCCCGCGCGCAGGCCGCCCACGCTGCCGGCCAGTACCCTGTCACCGGCCTGCAGGCCGCTGGACACGGCGATCCAGGTGGCGCCATCCTGCGCGCTCTGGCTGCCCAGCGTGACAGGGCGGTGCTGCACGCGCAGCAGGGTCTTGTCCGCTTCGGACTCGCCCGCAGGCTGCAGCAACTGCACATAGGGCTGGGGCTGGTCGGTGCGCACGGCGGTCAAGGGCACGGCAAGCTGTTCGGTCTGCCCCGTGACAATGCTGCCCTGCAGGTACAGGCCCGGGCGCACGATGGGGATGGATCTGCCGGCGGCGCCTGCGTTGACCGGTGCAGCCTGCACACGCAGATAGACGGCCACGCTGCGCGAACCTGCCTGGGCGCTGGGGTTGATGCGCACCACGCGCGCGGGCACGGCGGCCACATCGTCGCCCGCACCCTGGACCTGCAACTGGGCCTGCTGGCCGACCTGCACGCGCACCGAATCGGCGGGCGCCAGCTGGGCCACGACTTCGAGGTCGGACGGATCGACGATTTCCAGCACCCGCGTTTCCACGCCCACGCGTTCGCCGTCCTGCACCAGGCGCTGCGCGACCTGGCCGTCCATGGGACTGCGCAGCACGCTGTCGGTCACGCTCTTGCGGGCCACATCGGCGGCGGCCTGGGCGGCGGCCAGGTTGGCGCGTGCGGCGTCGAGGTTGGATTGGGAGGTGGCCAGCGCCGTGGTCGAAATGAAGCCTTGCGTGACCAGGGCCTGGTTGTTGTCGTGCTGGCGCTGGGATAGCTGCAGCTGCGCCTGGGCCGCATCGGCCTGCTGGCGGGTCTGGCGCCAGCGGGCCTCGACCTCGGTGGCGTCCACGCGGGCCAGTTCCTGGCCCTTGCGCACGCTGTCGCCCTCGCGCACCTGCAGGCCGCGCAGCTCGCCGGCCACATAGGCCTTGACCACGGCGCTGCGCACGGCCTGCACCACGCCGCTGACGGGCACGGTCAATTGCAGCTGGCGCGGCTGCAGCTGCACCACTTCCTGCGGACCCACGCGCACCGGCATCTCGCGCGGCTGGGTGGCTGCGGCGATGGCGCTTTGCTTGCTGTGCCGGGTGGATGCGGCGCGCCATACGCTGGCGCCGATGGCGATCAATAAGGCCAGGCCGATCAGCCAGCCGGTGCGACGCTTCATGGTGTGGGCGGGGAGGAGGGTGGTGTGGTGGCTGCAAGGGGCTGGCACATGCCATGCAGCAGATAGTCGATCTGGGATTCCAGAAACTGCTCGGGATCGAAGTCACCATGGGGCAGGCAGCCGCCCAGCGAATGCTTCCAGATCATCAGAAACATCATCGGGGCGACCACGCAGTGCACGGACAGGTCCAGATCCATGGGCCGGAACTCGCCGCGCTCGACGCCGCGCTGCAGGATGCGCCGGATCAGCTCATGGCCTGGAAGAACCACTTCCTGGTGGTAGAACTGAGACAGCTCGGGAAAATTGCCCGCCTCGCTGAGCATGAGCTTGGTGATGCCCGACGCCTTGGTGCTGCCGATGCGTTCCCACCAGGACTTGAAGCAGTAGCGCAGCAGATCGGTTGAAGGTGCGCAGTAGTTGTCGAGCTCTTCGCTCCACTCGCCGAAGCGGCCCGCGATGCTGTGGCGCACCACGGCCTTGAAAAGCTCCTGCTTGCTCGCGAAATAGAGGAACAGCGTGCCCTTGGAGACCCCGGCGCGAGCGGCGACTTCTTCGACGCGGGTGGCGGCGTAGCCCTTTTCCACGAAGAGGTCGAGTGCCGCTTCCAGCAACTCGCCGGGACGCTCCTGCTTGCGGCGGCTGCGCTTTCCGGAAGGCTCGGCGGGGGCGGGTGAAGAGGCGGGGGAGTCGGTCACGGAAAATTAATGACTGATGGGTTAGTTATCGTAACCGCAGAACCGTTCGTCGTCACCTGGCTTGTGCATGGGCTAACCTGTAGGAGCGACGGCCCGCATGCATTGCGTGTGGTCATTTTTTTCGATTTCTTCACAGAAAAGGCGCATATGGCGACTGAAACCATTTATCTGGGCGGCGGCTGTTTCTGGTGCACCGAAGCCGTTTTCGACCGCGTGCGCGGCGTGAGCGACGTGCAAAGCGGCTACGCCAATGGCGATCTGGACGATCCCAGCTACGAAGACATCTGCACTGGCGAGACCGGCCATTCCGAGGTCATCCGCGTGCAGTTCGATCCTGCCGTGATCCCGCTGCGCGACCTGCTCACCGTGTTCTTCGGCACGCACGACCCGACCACGCTCAACCGCCAGGGCAATGATGTGGGCACGCAGTACCGCAGCGGCATCTACACCACGAATGAGCAACAGGCCGAAGTGGCGCGCACGCTGATCTCCGAACTCACCCAGGCCGGCGCCTACGACGCGCCCATCGTCACCGAGGTGCAGCCCCTGGCCAGCTACTGGCCGGCAGAGGACTATCACCAGGACTACTTCCTCAACCATCCCAACCAGGGCTACTGCGCCTTTGTCGTGGGGCCCAAGGTGCAGAAGTTCCGGGGTGCCTTTGCGCGCTGGGTCAAGCCGTGAGCTAGTGGTGGCGCGTGATGTAAGCGGTTGTGATTCGCAGGCATAATGCAACCCGGTTGCGATAATGCCGCCTGGCTGCCTGCCGTGTTCAGCGGCCTGACCTTTGATCACCGATGTCCTTGCCGATCCCCACTTCCCTGCCCATACCTGCCGGCATGCGTTCGACGCGTGCCACGCGGGCCGTGCTGGCGATGTGGGAGTCGCGGGCCGACGCACTCCTGAGCGAAGCCGATGTGGAAGCGGACCTGCACGCCCAGGGCGTGCAGGTCAACCGCGTCACCGTCTACCGGCTGCTGGACCGCCTGGCGGCAGCCGGTGTGTTGCGCCGCAGCGTGGATGCTGCCCGCGTGGCCCGCTACAGCCGGTCCGTGCCGGGCGCGGCCAGGCAGGCCGATGCCGCTGCGCATTTCGAATGCGCTGATTGCCACAGCGCTTTTCGGCTGGGCGGCGAGGGCGGTGGGGGCGGCGAGCCGCTGCAGGCCGCTTTGCTGCAGCTGCGCCAGGCGCTGGCCGCCAGCGGCCTGCAGGGCCGGGCCATCGACGTGGCGGTGACAGGGCTGTGCCAGGACTGCAGCAGTGCAGGGCCATCCCGAAATGCTCCGTCTGCCTGAGGCGATCGCCCTAGCCCCTTTCTTCTCTTGCATAGCTCTTCAGGATTTCGCATGACCCTTGCACCATTGCGCTCCGTTTCCTTGATCCTGGCCGCTGTCTTCCTGGCCGCAGCAGCCCAGGCACATGACCACGACCACGACCACGCGAAAGCCCAGCCGGACGCCAAGGCACAGGGCGCCTCGGCGCCGCTCGATGCCCATGCCCGGGCCGACATGGAACGCCATCGCGCCATGGCCAAGGCCCACGAAGCCGCCGCGCAGTGCCTGGCCGCCGGCCGCGACCATGAACAATGCCAAAAGCAGCTGCAGGCCGATTGCAAGGGCCTGGCGCTGGGCAAGTTCTGCGGCATGCGCCATGCGCATTGAGTGCGGTCCTGCCCGCCGTGTGGCGCCGTGAGCAATCGCCAGTCTTTGTGACGGGATGGTGAAACCTGCCCCGCAAATTGGCGCATACACTCTGCGCTGCCCATCCAGCCCCTGATCCCTCCATGCCCTTGCAACCCCCGGAACGTCACTTGCCAGCGCAGGCCTCAAGGCTTGCGTTGCGCGGCGCCGTGCCGGGTCGGGCCGGGCTGGTGGCCTGGCTGCTGGTCTGGTCCATTGCCCTGGCGCCGTTGCTGGGCCAGATGCACCGCGTGGTGCACGCGGGCGGCCTGGCTGCAGCCACGCTGCATGGCCCGGTGGAGGTGGTTGCCACTTCCTGCAATGCACCCGTCGATTGGGTCCATGCGCTGTTCTCGGGCCACGGCCCGGCGGATTGCCAACTGCTGGACCAGTTGCACGAAGGCATGGCGGGGCCGCCATCCGCCGTGGTGCTGCCGCCTTTCTGGGGCGAGCAGGCCGAACCCGTCCAGCCGGTCGTCGTGCGCGATGGCCGCATGCTGGCGGCCTTCTTCGATGCGCGGGGTCCCCCGCATCCCATCACTGTCTACCTGGCGGCTTGAATCTCCGGGACTGGCGCTGCATGCGCCGGCCCTGCACAGCCGTTTGGCCGCGCCTTGCTGCATTGATCGCAACAAGGCGCCGCGCCCAGGTCCGGCAGTTCCTTGAATGCATATCCGATCGGATGGCCGCATGCGCCTGCAGGGCGCGCCGTGGCCGTCCGCTTCCGACGCCATTTTTTGCAGCGCCCGGATTTCCACGCCCCGCAGGGCCGTGGCCGGCCGCTGCCGGGAAGACCAGTGATGAGAGTGACAACAAAGCAATACCACCAGGACGCCAAGGCGCAGGGGGAGAGGACGAAACTGCGCCCGCTGCTGCAGCAACTGCTGCTGGCAGGCGTGCTGGGCCCGGCGACGGGCGGCCTGGCCATGGCGGCAGAGCCTGCCGACCCCGTACCCGCAGCAGGACCCGCAGCCGCAGCTGCTGCCGATGCGGGCGCGCCGCGCAGTGATGCCCCCGTGCTCAATGAGGTGACGGTCAAGGCCAGCGGCCTGGGCCTGACCTCGGCCGACATGTCCACGCCGGCCACGGTGCTGGAAGGCGACGTGCTCACGCTGCGCCAGGCGGCCACGCTGGGCGAGACGCTGGACGGCGAGCCCGGCATCCACGCCAGCCATTTCGGCGCAGGCGCAAGCCGGCCCATCATCCGCGGCATGGACGGCCCGCGCGTGCAAATCCTCAGCGATGGCTCCGAGCTGCACGATGCCTCCACCATCAGCCCTGACCATGCCGTGGCCAGCGAGCCCATGCTCGCCACGCAGATCGAAGTGCTGCGCGGCCCCTCGGCGTTGATCTACGGCGGCGGTGGCGCCATGGGCGGCGTGGTCAACATCCTGGACGACAAGATTCCCACGTCCATTCCCAAGAACGGCATCACGGGCTCGGCCCAACTGCGCGGCAGCACCGGCGCGGGCGAGACGGCGGGCGCGTTCTCGCTGACGGGCGGCGCCGGCCAGCTGGCCATCCACGCCGAGGGCATGGCGCGCGATGCCGGCGACTACCGCGTGGGCAGCGGCTGGGCGCCCAACGGCCAGTCCCAGGGGCGCGTGGGCGGCAGCTTCAACCGCACGGACACGGGCAGCCTGGGCCTGTCCTGGATCGGCACGCAAGGCTACCTGGGCCTGGCCTACACGCGCCAGACCGCGCGCTATGGCCTGCCAGGCCACAACCACAGCTTCGAGGGCTGCCACACCCATGGCGACCATCTGCACTGCGGCGGCCATGACCACGGCGACGAGGACGGACATGACCATGGCGGCGACGACCACGATCACGACCATGGCAGCGTGCCGGTGGTCGATCTCAACAGCGAGCGCTGGGATCTGCGCGGCGAATGGCGCAATCCGACGGCTGGCATCGCGGCGCTGCGCGTGCGCGGTGGCTGGACCGACTATCGCCATGACGAGATCGAAGACGGCCAGGTCTCGACCACGTTCAAGAACCGCGCCCATGACCTGCGCGTGGAGGCAGAGCTGGAGCCCATCGCGGGCTGGCGCGGCGTCATCGGCCTGCAGACCGTGCAGCGCAAATTCAGTGCCGAGGGTGAGGAGGCCTATGTGCAGCCCACCGAAACCCGCCGCAACAGCATCTACCTGCTGGAGGAATACCGCTGGCAGGACTGGCGCTGGCAGGCTGCGCTGCGCCACGAGCGCCAGACCGTGGACGCCCAGCAAAGCGGCATCTCGCGCAGCCACAGCGGCACATCGTTCTCGCTGGGCTCGGTGTGGAAGTTCACCCCGGGCTACAGCCTCTCGGCCTCGCTGACGCAGGGCAACCGCCTGCCCACGGCCGAGGAGCTGTACGCCAACGGCCTGCACATGGCGACTTCGACCTATGAGCGCGGCAATGCCGACCTCAAGCGCGAACGCTCGCAGGCGCTGGACATCGGCCTGCGCAAGACGGCAGGCGACACCACGTTCAGCGTCAATGCCTTCCACCATCGCGTCAAGGGCTATATCTATGGCGCCACGCTGGACGAGCATGACGGCCTGCAACTGCTGCAGTACACCCAGGCCGATGCGCGCTTCACCGGCGTGGAGGGTCAGGTGCGCCAGAAGCTGTCGCGCCAGTGGGGCGTGACCCTGTTCGGTGACGCCGTGCGTGCGCGGCTGGAAGACGGCTCCGCCTTGCCGCGCATCCCCGCGGCGCGCGTGGGCCTGCGCGTGGACACCTTCTACAAGGGCTGGGATGCCCAGGCCGAATGGGTGCAGGTGCTGCGCCAAAACCGCGTCACCGCCTATGAGACCGAGACGGACGGCTACGGCATGCTCAACGTCTCTGCCAGCTACACGCTGCGCACCTCGGGTGGCATGCCCTGGCAGTTCTTCATCAAGGGCAACAACCTGACCAACCGCCTGGCCTTCGCCCACACCTCGTTCATCAAGAACGCTGCGCCGCTGATGGGGCGCAACATCACGGTGGGCGTGAAGGTGTCGTTCTAAGAACGCACTCCAGGGCGAACTGCCCGCTGCGCACCAGCGCCGTCTGCTACAGGTAATGCTGCAGATGGCGCAGGGCGCGCGCGCTGTCAACGCCTATCCACTGCACGACTTCGGTCTCGGCACGGCCCGCGCGCAGCCACTGCACGATGGCCGTGTTGCGCAGCACCTGCGGGCCGACGCGGTGCAGCGGCGCCTGCTGCGCCGAGGCAGGCTGCGCGGCATGGGCGCGCTGTATCAGTTGCGACGCCACATGGAACAGCACGCGCACCGACAGCGGCTGCCCTTCACGCGAATAAAAGACCGTGGCATCGGGTTGAACGGCCTCCGGCCCGCGCTGGCCGGCGCTGAAGCCTTTCCAGTCCTGCAGCGCCTTCACCACCGTTTCCGACAGATCCAGCGTGCGCTGCTGCGCGGCGCGTGCGCCATCGATATGCAATTGACAGGGGAGGCCATCGCTTGGTCCGGCGCATTGCACATCGCGCCAGCACAGGCCGCGCACCTCCTCGGGCGCCAGCGCCAGTTCGTACAGCAGCAGCAAGATGGCGCGGTCGCGCGCCGACTGAAAGCCGTCGGCCATCGGTATGTGGCGGGGCAGGGCATTCCACAGCGGCGCGGGAAGGCAATGGCCCTGGCCGTCTTCGGCAGGTGGGCGTTCCTGCGGCGCCAGCCCTGCGGCGGGATTGGCGCTGACCCAGCCGTGGTCCAGCGCATGGTCGTAAATGCGTTCCAGCAATCGCCAGTAGCGCCTGCGCGTGACCTCGCTGATGCGGCGGCCGGGCTGGTGGCCCGACAACTGGCCTTCGCGCGGGCGCAGGAAATTCTGGACATCAACGGCGGTGGCCTGTTGCCAGGCGCGGGCCTTGACTTTGCCTTTGCCTTTGCCTTTGCCTTTCGGCGGGGCGGGGGAGGGGGGAGCTTCTTTGGCTGACATGCCGGCATCGCCCAGGCTGCGCAGCCAGGCACGCCATACCTTTTCGTAGCCGCTGTCGGGCGCCGTGTCCAGGGCATCCCAGCCCTTGGCGCCTTCGGTTTCCAGCCAATGCCGGAACAGGGCCAGTCCGTCAGGGACAGTGGACGGCGGCTTGCCGGCAGCGGGTGCCTGAGATGGTGATGAAGTCATGGGCGTTGAGAACAAAACGAGTCAACCAATGGAGTTGTTCAATGTAACTTACATGAAGTCAAGCGGCAACCTTGTTATCGACTGATGAACACCAGTGGCGACAAGTCGCCAAAAAAAGGGCCGTTCGGCCTGGATTCGAGTCCTTGGCACGTCTCTAGAGTGTGTTGTGCACTTTCAAGCACCCGCGCCGGCTCTGCGCGCTGGTGATCGCAAGCGCTGGTCCAGGGGAAGCAAGGGGAGGGCAGAAGGCGGCCCCTGTCTTCAGGACAGGGGCCGCAGCGGTCAAGCCGCCATGCGCCCGAATCGGCCAGCGTTGAAGTCGGCAATGGCCTCGCGGATCTCGGCCTCGCTGTTCATCACGAACGGGCCGTGGCCCACCACGGGCTCTGCAATGGGCTCGCCCTCCAGCCACAGCACGGTGGCGTCGTTGTTGGCCTCCAGGCGCACCAGATCAGCCTCGCGATCGAAGTGCACCAGCTGGCCTTCGCGAACAACCTCGCCGTCGTTGACCAGCACCGTGCCATGCAGCACGACCAGGGCCAGCGTATGTCCGGGCTTGGCGCGCAGCTCGGTGGTGCTGCCGGCTTTCAGGCGCAGGTCCCAGACATTGATGGGCGTGAAGGTGCGCGCCGGCCCCTCGCTGTTGCCAAAGGCTCCGGCAATCACCCGCACCCGGCCTGAGCCGCCTGGCAGTTCCACGGACGGGATCTGTCCATCCACCAGGGTCTGGTAGCCAGGCGCAACCGACTTGTCCTTGGCGGGCAGGTTCACCCACAGCTGCACCATCTCCAGCCGCCCGCCGCGTTCGGTGAACGCATGGGAATGGAATTCCTCATGCAGGATGCCCGCGCCAGCCGTCATCCACTGCACGTCGCCAGGGCCGATCAGGCCGCCAGCGCCGGTCGAGTCCCGGTGCTCGACTTCGCCCTCATAGACGATGGTCACGGTCTCGAAGCCGCGGTGCGGATGCACGCCCACGCCGGGAGGATGGGCAGCCGGCTCGAAGCTGGCGGGGCCTGCGTGGTCCAGCAGCAGAAAGGGGCTCAGAGCCGCACCATGGTTGCCATAGCTGAACAGCGAGCGCACGGGAAAGCCGTCGCCCACCCAATGGGCACGGGGAGCGCTGTAGACGCCGAGCATCTTCTTGAGCATTTGCTTCTCCTTGGGAATCGTGGCTGCCGCAGCGTTAGCGCCAGCCACTTTTTGCACATGGGAGAATCTTAGGATTTGAACGATGAATGCGGTAGATAGCAAAATTTGCCTTCATCGTCCTGAATAAAGAACAATGACCATGCTGCGTGTGCTGGCCGAAAGGGCGCAGTGCCTGGTCGTCCTGCCCGGCTGGGAGCCGCGCCGCGAGCTGATCCATGTGGTGTACGCATCCCGGCGCGGGCAATTGCCCGCCGTGCGGCTGCTCATCGAGCATCTGGCCCAGGCCTTCGAGGCCCTGGAAGAAGCCTGAATGAGGCAGGGCCTGGCCTGCGGCGCATAATCTGCGCGCGCCGCCAACCTGCGCAGGCGCAGCTTCCCGATCCCGCTTCAGTGAACTCTCCCGTCTTTGCCTCCCTCATCCCCGTCATTCTTTGCATTGGCGCAGGCTTTCTCGCCGCCCGTCTGGGCTGGGTGCGGGCCGCTGCCATCAAGGATTTGTCCAACCTCGTTTTCCTGGTGCTCACGCCGGCGCTGCTGTTCCGCACCATGGGCGCGGTGCGGGTGCAGGAGCTGGACTTTCAGCCCGTGGCGCTGTATTTCCTGGCGACCGCGCTGATCTTCGGGGTGTCCATGGTCCTGGGCGGTTTTTCCACGCGTTCGGCCGCGCGGGGGCTGGCCAATATGTTCAGCAACACCGTCATGATCGGCGTGCCGTTGGTGGGGCTGGTCTACGGGGAGGACGGATTGGTCACGCTGTTCACCCTCGTTTCGCTGCACGCGCTGATTCTGCTCACGGCGGCCACCATCGTGTTCGAGCTGGCCGAGGCCCGCGAGCACCAGCGGTCGGGCCAGAGCGCGCCGCGCCCCATGTGGCGCACGGTGCTGCAGGCGGTGCGCAACGGCATCGTCCATCCTGTGCCGCTGCCCATACTCGCCGGCCTGCTGTTCGCACAGACCGGGCTGGCTCTTCCTGGCGTGGTGGACCGCTCCCTGCAGGTCTTGGGCCAGGCGCTGGGCCCCATGGCGCTGCTGCTGGTGGGTGTGACCCTGGCCTATACCAAGGTGGGTCAGAACCTGCGCGAGGCCGTGGGCATCGCGCTGGTCAAGAACCTGGTGCATCCGCTGCTGCTGCTTGCGCTGGCCTGGGCCTTCGGTCTGGGCGGCCTGCCGGTGGCCGTGATGTTCACGGCGGCTGCACTGCCCGTGGGGGCCAACGTGTTCCTGTTCACGCAGCGCTATGGCGTGATGCAGGAGGAGGTGTCCGCCAGCATTGCGGTGTCCACGGCGCTGGCCTTGCTTACCGTGCCGCTGATGCTGTGGCTGGCCCAGCGTCTGCTGGGCTGACGGCTTTCAGCAGGAGCAGCGCCAGCAATCCAGGGGATCAGGGCGCCAGGCGCTGGCGCAGCCAGGTTCCAGATTCAAGCTGGTAGCACAGGCGGTCATGCAGGCGGCTCTTGCGGCCTTGCCAGAATTCCCAGCGTTCGGGTACGAGCCTGAATCCACCCCAGTGCGGCGGGCGCGGCGGGTTCAGCAGGAATTGCGCGCCGTACTTGGCCGCATTGGCCACCAGCACGCTGCGGCCGCTGATGACCTGGCTTTGCGGACTGGCCCAGGCACCGATGCGCGAGTCCAGCGGGCGGCTGTTGAAGTAGGCGTCGCTTTCGGCATCGCTGACCTTTTCCACGCGGCCTTCGATGCGCACCACGCGCTCCAGCTCCACCCAGTGAAACTGCAGCGCGGCAAAGGGGTTGCCCGCCAGTTGCTGGCCCTTGCGGCTGTCGTAGTTCGTGTACCAGACCAGGCCGCGCTCGTCGTAGCCCTTGATGAGCACGATGCGCGTGCTGGGCCGCAGGTCGCCGCCCACGGTCGCCAGCGTCATGGCATTGGGCTCGGGCACATGGGCGCTCATGGCTTCCTGCAGCCATTGGTCAAACTGCTGCAGCGGATCGGCCAGGGAGGCCGATTCGCTCAGTTCCGCGCGCTCGTAGCTTTTGCGCAGATCGGCGATCGAGGTGGAAATGCTGCTCATGGCCTGCATTGTGCCTGCGCCCGACCTCTCATTTGCTGCGCTAGAGTTGCGCATGCTCAGAGACTTCAAAGGCCGCCCCTGCGTGATCATCCTCGCCTCGGGCCGTGGCGAGCGTTTCCGCGCGTCGGGCGGCACCATGCACAAGCTCGCCGCGCCGCTGGGCGGCAGCACCGTGCTGGAACACACACTGGCCGCCGTCCGCGCCAGCGGCCTGCCCTGGCATCTGGAAGATGCGGGCCACCCCGGAATGGGCGATTCGCTGTCTGCGGCCGTGCGTGCCACAACCGATGCGCCAGGCTGGCTGGTCTTGCCGGCCGACCTGCCGCTGGTGAGTCCACAGACCTTGCTGAAAGTGGCCGATGCATTGCAAGCGGGGGCCCGAGCCGCCCAGCCTGTCCATCAAGGCGAGCGTGGACATCCCGTGGGTTTCGGCGCCGCATGCGGCGCGGCGCTCATGGCGTTGAGCGGAGAGAAGGGCGGGGCGCCTGTGCTGAAGGCGCTGCGCGAAGCCGGACATGTGGTTCAGGTCGATGTGGACGATGCTGGTGTGCTCACCGACATCGATACGCTGGACGATCTGGCGCGCGCTGAGGTGTTGCTGCAGAACCGGCCTGAAGTGGGCTGAATTCAGGCTTCGCCGTCTGCCGTAGCGGGGCCGCCTTCGGTCGCTGGGTCGGCTTGGCTGCCTTGGCAATAACCGCGCAGTTTGAGCAAGGCCCGATACATCACCTCCCGTTCCTCCTGCGTCAGCGCCAGCAGAGCAGCGGCCTGGTGTTGCCGGGCCACGGGCATCACCTCGTCATGCAACTGCCGGCCCGCAGGCGTGATGGAGCACAGGATCTTCTTGCGTGGAGTGGAGCCTTGCGCCAGCAGGGCCACCAGGCCGCGTTCCTCGAGCAGCCGCAGCGCCCGGCTCACCAGGGCCTTGTCCGAAGTGGATTGCACCACCAGCGCGCTGAACGGCAACTCGCCTGCATGCGCGACAAGGGCCAACAGCCGCCACTCCGAAACCGTCAAGCCCGCCGTATCGGCATAGGGCACGGTGATGGTGCGCCGCAGCGCATTGCCCACCTGGCTCATCAGCGTGGTCAGAAAGGCATCGACGGTCAGGCTGCTGCCTGCCTCGTCAAGGTGGGTCCAGGGATTGCCTGCGGGCGTACTGGGCACAGGGAGAGGAGAAGGTGGGATGGACATGTTCCCATCAATTGTTTCACAGGCTGCCTGACGTTTGTCTTGTGGAATTTCTTTAGAGAAATCAATAGAGGTCAATCGGTATTTTCGGTAAGTTGATTCATCAACTTACTGGAGAAAATCGTTATTGATTCTTTTGAGGATCAATGTTTCATTGGTGAATCGTATGAATTCATCCCATAGCCAGCCCCAGCTGCCATGCCCGTATCTGACCGATGCATGTCCGCGCTTTCAAAGGAGCCAGTGATGACCCCCCATCGTCGGCAAGGCCTGACCATTGCAGCATTGGCTTTTGCCACCGCTGTCTGTGGTCCGGCATTTGCACAGGACTACCCCGCCAGGCCGATCACCGTGGTGGTCGCCTATCCCGCAGGTGGTGACACGGACGCCATGGCGCGCCTGTTCGCCGAAAAGCTCACGTTGCGTCTGCGCCAGCCCGTGGTGGTGGACAACCGGCCCGGGGCGGGCGGCACCGTGGGCAACAACCTGGTTGCGCGGGCCGTGCCCGATGGCTACACGCTGCTGTTCACGCCCAACCCCTTCACCATCGCCCCCATGGTGATGAGGCTCCCTCCTGCCGCGACCTATGACCCCTTGAAAGGTTTCACCCCCGTGGTGCAGACCGCCAGCCAGGCCGTGCTGCTCGTGGCCCATCCCTCCACGGGATTCAAAAGCGTGGCCGACATGGTGGCTGCGGCCAAGGCCGGCAAGACGCTCAGCTACGCCAGTCCCGGCGCAGGCTCGCCCATGCACATAGGTGCCGAGTGGCTGAACCGCGCTGCCGGAGTGAGCATTCAGCATGTGCCCTATCGCGGCGTGGCACCGGCCGTCAACGATGTGGCTGCGGGCCATGTAGGACTGGCCTACGTCACGCTGGGGCCGGTGGCCCAGTACATCCAGGCGGGCAAGCTGCGCGCGCTGGCCGTGACCGACCCGAAGCGTTCGCCCCTGCTGCCCGATGTGCCTTCACTGGCGGAACTGGGCTACAGGGACATCGCCGCGGGTGCCTGGAATGGCTTCTTCGCGCCCAAGGGCACGCCGGCCGCCGTGGTGCAGACCTTGAACACCCATCTCAACGAGATCCTCAGGATGCCGGAGGTGGTGGCAAAGATGGCCACCTTCGGTGCCGTGCCCGTGGGCGGGTCGCCGCAGGTGCTGGCCGATGTCAACGCTGCCGACTACGAGCGCCTGGGCAAGGTGATCCGCGAACTCGGCATCACCGCTGAATGACATGAATACCTCGAATTCCACGCTGGGCCGCGAGACGGCCCAGGTCACGGCGCTGTCCAAGGTACTAGGTCGTGCCCAGTACGCGGGCGACCTCAAGCTGCCGGGCATGCTGCATGCCAAGCTGTTGCGCAGCCCCTATCCGCATGCGCGTATCGTGCGCATCGACATTGCTGCAGCGCGTGCGCTGCCCGGTGTGAAAGCCGTGCTGACCGGGGCAGATGCACCGCGCACGCCCTGGGGCGTGAGCCACAAGGAGCGGCGCATCCTGGCCGACGGCCTGGTGCGCTTTGCGGGGGAAGAGGTGGCAGCCGTGGCTGCCGCCACAGAAGAGATCGCCCGCGATGCGCTGGACCTGATCGAGGTCGAGTACGAAGAACTGCCCGCCATCCTGTCGCCCGAGGAAGCCCTGGATGAAGAAGCGCCCGGCGTTCATCCGGGCCGGGGCAACATCGCCCACGAGATCCGCTTCGAGCGCGGCGATGCCGATGCCGGATTCGCCGCAGCTGATCTGGTTCACGAAGCCACGTACACCACGCATGCGCAGTACCCGGGCTACCTGGAACCCATGGCAACCCTGGCCTCCATCGACGCCGATGGCCGCCTGTTGGTACAGACCTCCACGCAGTCGGTTTTCCTGGCGCGTGCCCGGCTGGCGGCGGCGCTGGAGCTGCCGGTGTCCGCCATCCGCGTGGTGCAGGCCACCACGGGCGGCGGCTTTGGCGGCAAGATCGTCGAGGACGACAACCAGCTCGTGGCGGGCCTGCTGGCCCTGCGCACCGGGCGGCCCGTGCGCCTGGTCAACAACCGGCTGGAGGACTTCCTGGCCTGCTGCTCCAGCGTCCCCGAGCGCATCACGCTCAAGCTGGGCATGGCGCGTGATGGCCGCATCCTCGCCAAGCAGGTGCACATCGTTGCCGAGTGCGGTGCCTATGCGGGTCTGTCGGCCGAGGTCATGCACGTCAGTGCCATGCGCAGCGACAACATGCACAGGCAGGGCAACGTCCGATCGCACGCCACCCTGGTCTATACCAACAACCCGCCGCACGGCGCGTTCCGCGGCTTTGGCGGTACGCAGATGCTGTTCGCGCTCAACAGCCACATCCACATCATGGCCGAGCAGCTGGGGCTGGATCCGGCCGAAGTCCACAAGCTCAATGCAGTGGAGGCCGGCGACGTGACAGTGCATGGCTGGAAGATCGGCAGCGCCGGCCTCAAGGAGTGCATAGACCAGGCCACCGATGCCATCGACTGGCGCGGCAAGCGCGCCCGCCCCCGCCAGGCCCTTGGCGCCCGCCGCAGGGGCGTGGGCATGGCCGCGGCCATGCATGTCAGCGGCAACCGCACCATGGGCAACTGGGACGGCTCCACCGTGGTGGTGCGCATCCATGAGGATGGCCAGGTGCTTGTGCTCAGTGGCGAGTGCGACATGGGCCAGGGCGCGGCCACCATGCTCAGCCAGATCGTCGCCCATGAACTCACGCTGCCGTTGTCGCAGGTCCGCGTGGCCGCACCCGACACGGACAGCGCGCCCTTCGCCATAGGCTCGCTGGCCTCGCGCGTGACCATGGCTGCAGGCAATGCCGCCATAGGTGCCGCGCAGGCGGCCCGCAGCAAGCTGCTGGCCCTGGCCGCCGTCGTGCTGGAGGCGCAGGTCGACGACCTGGAGCTGGCCGATGGCCAGGTGCGCGTGCGCGGCACCGACCGTGCGGCAGGCATGGCCGAGCTCGCACGCCAGCACATCTGGCGCCATGGCGGCGAGGGCATACAGGTCAGCCACACCTGGGATGCCCAGACGCAGATGCACGACGCCCAGCTGCACGGCAACATCGCGCCGGCCTATTCCTTCGCGGCCCAGGCAGTGGAGGTCGAGGTCGATACGGAAACCGGCCAGGTCCGGGTGCTTGACAGCTATGTGGCCGACGACTGCGGCAAGGCGCTGAACCCCGTCGCCATCCATGGGCAGACCAACGGGGCCACCGTCCAGGCCATGGGCTGGGCCCTTTACGAGCAACTGCACCTGGAAGGCGGGCGCCTGGCCAACGGCAACTTCGCCGACTACACCATGCCAACGGCCGACGCCGTGCCCTTGCTGCGCGGCGGCTTTGTCGAGTCCAACGACCCCAACGGCCCCTATGGCGCCAAAGGGGCCAGCGAAACCGCCATCCTGCCGGGAGCGCCTGCCATCGCCAACGCCGTGTACGACGCCATCGGCGTGCGCATATGTGATCTGCCGATCACGCCCGAGAAAATCCTGGCGGCGCTGCGCGCACGCGCCGAGGAGGGCCGTCATGCATGACTTCGACTTCCTGGAGCCCACCTCGGTGGCGGAGGCCAGCCGGTTGCTGGCCGAACTGGGCGAGGACTGCCGCGTGATCGCCGGCGGCACGGCCTTGATGCTGGGCATGCGCCAGCGCATGCTCGCGCCCACGCACCTGGTCTCGCTGGCTGGCATCGATGCGTTGCGCGGCCTGGACTTCGACCCGGTGCGTGGCCTGCGTATCGGCGCCCTGGTGCGCCATGCCGAACTGGCGGCCTCGCCGCTGGTGTCGCATCACTATCCTGTCCTGGCCGGCATGGCGCAGCGCATGGCCAACCCGCAGGTGCGCAATCAGGGCACGGTGGGCGGCAATCTCTGCTATGCCGACCCCTCCACCGACCCGCCCGGCTGCCTGATGGCATTGGGCGCCCAGATCGTGCTGGCCAGCGCAAGAGGCGAGCGCCTGCTGGACATCGAGGACTTCCTGGTCGACTACTACGCCACGGCGCTGGAAGGCGACGAGATCGTCAGCGAGATCCGCGTGCCGCCCATGGGGCAAGGAGACGACCGGCGCAGCGGTGTGTACACGCGCTTTCTGCGCACAGCGGCCGAACACCGGCCGCTGGCCAGCGTGGCCCTGGTGGCGCACACCGCCGGGGGCATCTGCCGCGACGCGCGTCTCGTCGTGGGCGCCTCTACGCCCATACCCGTGCGCCAGCGGCGCGCCGAGGGCTTTCTTGAAGGCCGCGCCCTCACCTGGGCCTTGGCGGCCGAGGCGGGTGACATCGTCGCGGCCGACATCACACCGGTTTCGGACCTGCGCGGCTCGGCGGATTTCCGCCGAGAAATGGTGCGCGTCAACGTGCGGCGCACCGTGGCCGAACTGTTTGGCCTGGACCTGGCACTGGAACAAGGAGAGCTGGCATGAGCCGACATCGCATCGAATGCACCGTCAACGGCGAGCCCTGCAGCGTGGACGTGCCTGCGCGCCGGCTGCTGTCGGATTTTCTGCGTGATGACCTGCACCTGACGGGCACCAAGCGCGGCTGCGAGACGGGCGTGTGCGGCGCCTGCTCGGTGCTGCTGGATGGCGAAGTGGTGAAGTCCTGCCTGCTGCTGGCCGTGCAGGTCCAGGGCCGCGCGCTCACCACCATCGAAGGCCTGGCCGACCGTAATGCTGGGGGTGCGGGCGCAGACCCGTCACAACGGCTGCACCCGCTGCAGCAAAGCTTCATGCAATGCGGCGGCCTGCAGTGCGGCTACTGCACACCGGGCTTCATCATGGCCGCCTGCGATCTGCTGGGGCGTAACCCCCTTCCCGGCGCGGACGAAGTTCGCCATGGCCTCAACGGCAACCTGTGCCGTTGCACGGGCTACACCCAGATCGTGGAATCGGTCCTTGTGGCCGCGGAGAAAATGCATGGAAATTGAGAAAACCCTGACTGTTTCTGCCTCGCGAGAGCGGGTATGGGCCTTGTTGCTCGATCCCCAGGTCATGGGAGGTGCCGTGCCGGGCATGCAGTCCATCGAAGTGGTCAGCCCCACCGAATACGTGGCGGTGATGCACCAGAAGATCTCCTTCATCAGCGCCAGATTCAAGCTGCGCACACGCATCGTCGAGCAACGCGCTCCCGAGTATCTGCGCGTGGAAGGAACGGGAGAAGACACCTCGGTGGCCAGCTCGCTCAAGCAGCGCAGTGAAATCTTCCTGAGCGCCACGCCGGATGGAGGCACCGAACTGCGCATCAAGATCGACGTGGACCTGCTGGGCCGTCTGGGCGCCTTCGGCCTGAGCGTGATGAAGACCAAGGCCGACCGAATATGGGAGGAGTTCGGTAACAATCTGGCCGCGCGGCTCGAAGGCGGGGGAGGGGAGCCCGCTGCGGGCGAGGCGACCATGCAGGCGCCTGCACCTGTCGCGCCCGCGCCGGCCTCCGAGCCAGCCACGGAAACGGTGGTGCAAGCCCGGAATTCGCCAGCACCAGCGCCAGCTTCGGAGCTCTCCTCCACGGCCCAAGACCTGCGGGGCCGTGGCTGGTGGGGGCGGCTAATCGGCAGCTTGAGCGGTGAGGGCAGCGCGGGCGCTGCCGACACCATTCATGTCGAGCTGCGCCGTGGCGATACCACGGTCAGCGTCCAATGGCCGGGCGCGCGCGCCGAGCAGTGCGCGGCGTGGCTGCGCGACTGCCTGCGCTGAACGCAGACCCGGCCGAGCACATCATCCGCGCGTGATCACCGCACAGGCCAGGCGCGCCCCCGAATTGCCGGTGGGTTGCGTGGTGTAGTCGTCCGGGTCCTTGTGCACGATCAGGCCACGACCCACCACGCTGTTGGGGCCCTGGTCCAATGCGAGGCCGCGCGACACGAAGTCGATGCTTGCCATGCCTTGCGCATCGGATCGCAGGCTGGGCAGGTCGCCCGTGTGATGGGCCGCGGAATCGAATCGGCCATGGGCCTGGCCTGTGGGGTTGAAGTGGCCGCCAGCGCTCAGGCCGTCGGGGCTGGAGCAATCGCCTTTTTCATGGACGTGAAAGCCGTGCTCGCTGTTCGGCGCCAGCCCCTGGACGGAGCCTTGCACGCGCACGCTGCCATCGGCCTGTGCCGTGAACTGCAGGCTGCCGCTGACCTTGCTGCCTTGCGTGGGCTGCAGCTGGGCCATGGCCACATTGCGGGAGGCGGGCGCTGTCGCGACGGCTGCCGGGGTCGCGGCGGAGGCTGCGGCAGGAGGCTTGGGCTGGCTGCCACAGGCGCCCAGGGCCAGCACCATGCCGGCAGCCATCAACAGCTTCACGGCGGTGGACGGGGGGGAGGGCTGCGAAGTGGCGGCGTGGCTGGATTGGGAAGCGTTCAAAGGCATGGCGGCAATCTCCTGGTTGGAATGGGAACTGAAAAAGTCACGGGGCGCACGGCGCGCAGCCGCCATCATGCAGCGTGCGATACGGCGGCCATGTCGGAGAGCACAGCGTTCTGCGGCCGTGCGCGGCGATGGCGTCAAACGGAGCCTTGCCGCGCGCCTGCGTCGGGCTGGCCTGCGTAGCTGAGCAGGCGCTGGAGCGCGCGGTCCCGGATGCCCAGGCGCTTGAGCTCATCGAAGGTTGCGCGCGCATAGTCATGCGTGCTGCCGTAGATGCCCTTGGCCTCGCTGAAGATGCGGCGATAGTCCTCGGGCGCCAGCTCGCCTGTGTGATTGGGGCTTTGCCGGGACAGCGTGAACGCCAGCGCCTGGACCGTGCCCTGGCCGGTGCGGCAGGGCAGCCAGCGGGGGTCGTAGACTGCATTGGCCATCTCGCGCTGCCACAGCTTTCTCATGACGTCATGGCCGTGGTGCCGGGGAATGCGGAACACCATGCCCTGGCAGCTGCCGCCGGACAGCATGCCAAAGACCAGACCAGGGTTCTGGGGCGTGCCGCGGTTGATGGTGCTCCACATCTTCAGCGCCCGGTGCCAGCCAAAGACACGCGCCGTGCGGCGTTCGCAGAAATCGAAATCCGGCCGCCAGATCAGCGAGCCGTAGCCAAAGATCCAGAGGTCATCGCTCCCGCCCCATCGGTGCAGCGCCTCGTCCAGCATGGGCTGTGACTCTCGGCGGGCGAATGAAAATTCTGGCAGGGCGGACATGGGCGCGACAGCATGAAAGAACAATGACGTTTTAACGCCTGGACGCCCAAACGGTGCACAAGCGCGTGCTTTGCCCTTGCAGCGCTGGTCTTCTGTCTCCGCCGCACCACAGTTTTTGCCGGCCGTCACTGCGGGGTTTGGGCGTGGCGCGGGGCCCTAGACGGTGGCCCTCTACAATCCACCGGTTTTTCGCAGTCTTTCTGGTTTTCATCCAACAGCTCATTCACGGAGAGTGCTTCATGTCCTTCAGTCATTCCGACGACGACAGCCAACAACGTTTTGCCCTGGGTTTCCTGTTCGCGCTGATTGCGCTCGTCGTCTCCACGGTCGTTGGCGTCGTCGTCTACCAGCGCGGCATTGCGCATGGCCCGGCGAAGATGGCAGGCGGCGCTTCCCCTGTGGCAGCAATGGTGCCCGTGGTCGTGGAGGAAGATGTGGCCCGCGTCGTTGTCGAAAACGGCGTGGTCAAGTTCTACTTCGCATCGGCCAAGGCCGAGCTGGCCGTGGGCGCCAATGAAGCGCTGGCCGACGTGGTCGCCGGTGTGAAGGGCGGCAAGCGCGCCGTGATCTCGGGCTACCACGACGCCACGGGCAGCGCCGAACTCAACGCCGAACTGGCCAAGAAGCGCGCCCTGGCAGTCCAGGCCGCCCTGTCCGCTCTGGGCGTGGCTGAGGAAAAGGTCGAACTCAAGAGGCCCGAGCAGCTGCAGGCTGACGGCAGCAACGCCGAAGCCCGCCGCGTGGAAGTGATCCTGGTGGACTGAGCCTCAGCCTTGCCGCTGTAAACGGCCAAAAAGAAAAGGCCCGGAGCGTCAATCGCTCCGGGCCTTTTCTTTTGATGGCTGCGTGGATCAGGAATTGCGCAGCGGGTCGAACTTCGCGTCACCGTCAGGCTGGGTCCCGGCGTGGGCTCGCGAATTCTCTTGTATGAGTTCGATCTTGTAGCCGTCCGGATCCGTCACAAAGGCAATCACCGTGGTGCCGCCCTTGACGGGGCCTGCCTCGCGCGTCACGTTGCCGCCGGACGCCTTGATCTTCTCGCAGGCGGCATACGCGTCCGGCACGCCAATGGCGATGTGGCCATAGGCCGAGCCCATGTCATAGGCCTCGGTGCCCCAGTTGTAGGTCAGCTCGATCTCGGCTTGGGCCGGGTTGCCGCCCTCGAAGCCCAGGAAGGCCAGGGAGTATTTGTACTCCGGGTTCTCGGAGGTTCGCAGCAGCTGCATGCCAAGAACCTGTGTGTAGAAATCGATGGAGCGCTGGAAGTTGCCAACGCGCAGCATGGTGTGGAGGATTCGCATCCCTCGATTGTGCCGGGATTCCGCCATCTCTTCAGCCGCCCGCCAAGCGCCGCATTGATCTCCTCCCGCGCAGGTCTGGCGCCTTCCCGCAGATCGGGCGCTTCAGCTCCCGACGGCATCTGGCCTGAATCCATTCAACCATTGCTTCAACTGTCTGTTGAATTCTAGGAGTGAACCCTAGGACTGGTACCCGATTTTTCGGCAATAAATCTTGCAAATCAGACAAATCTTAGATTTTTGGATTGAAAAATCAGACAAATCCAATTAAATCCTAGTAGCCGGCTGCCTAGAATAGGAATGTTCTTCGTGCGAATTATTTTAATTTTTTGAGTCATGAAAAATTTCGTCTTGCGGATATTAATTGCCGATGACCATCCGGCAGTTCTGGCAGGCATAGAAAGTGTTTTGGAGGATAAGCATGAAATAGAGATTGTAGGTCGAGCGAAAAACTCCACGGAAATCATAAGCTTTCTGAAGAAAAATGAATGTGATGTTCTGGTAACTGATTACTCCATGCCCGGTGGAACCTACGGTGATGGTCTGGTGATGCTGAATGTCATTCGTAAAAGATTTCCAAGTGTCAAGATCGTCATGCTGACAATGATCGAGAATATTGGAATCATCAAATCTCTTACCAACCAAGGAATCTACAGAATTGTCCATAAAACGGATTCTTTGGGAAGTCTGCTGCCCGCCATCTACGCTGCATACACGGATGGTCAATTCATATCTCCCAGTGCGAGCAAGCTGCTGGGAGGAGAATGGCTGGGCGCGGTTCGTACATCGATAGAACTCTCAAAACGGGAAGAAGAGGTTCTGCTTCTTTTCATCTCTGGCATGACGGTGTCCGAGATAGCAAAAAAGCTCTATCGCAGTATCAAGACGGTCAGCACGCACAAGGTGGCTGTCATGAACAAGCTGGGTATACGCAAGGACATTGATCTCATTCGCTATGGAATTGAGATGGGCTGGATTGACGTAAGAAAATAGGTGCAGAAATGCATCGTCATTGCCGCAGACGATCCGACCAAGCTCCATGCCATCCGCAGCTTTCTTGCAAAGATTTCTTTTATTACATGAGGAGATCCACAGCCTGATCGATGGTTGTATCTTGATGCCCAGATGGAAATATATAAAAAAGAGGCTGGAGAAAAGGAAGAGCTCCACCTTCTGACCAAATACAACAAGACACTGCTTTTTGGCGGTGGCTTGGTTTTCTCTCTTCTTATCATTGTTTTGGCAATGCTTGCGGCCCTGTTCGAGCTCAATGACTTCATGGAGGAAAGAAGAGCAGTATTCCAGAGCAAGAGAACCCGGGTTTTGGTGGAAATAGAAACAAAGCAAGTGATTATGATGCGAGGAATCATTGCATCAGAGTTGCTTTGGGGGCAGACGCACACATCTCATCCCGGTGTCTTTGCCGGGACAGATGCTGTGATGGCAGGGGTGAGCCCTGTAGTATTGCTTGAGAATAAGATCAACAAGAATGTACACAAGCACTACAGAGATATGTTGGGAGAGCTGGCATATTTGGCAAATTCCAGCTTTCTTCAAAATGGAAGAGCAATATCTGCCTATGTCTTCAGTCCGGACAGATCGTTCATAGGCGTCCTTGTGCCGCAGGTGCCAAACGAGCATGAGCGAAAAGACATGCTCTTGAAACTCAGGGAACAGATTTCGACTTTGCCTGAGGATAACGGCACCATCATTCCGTCCGTCCAGCTGCGTCATCCCATATGGCTGCCTCCGAGTAAAAGCATTCTGACCGGGGAGATGTCATTTCAGATTGTTGTCTCGGCTTTCCAAGATGGAAAGCCATTTCTCACGGTGGTGAGCGACATGCCGACTCAATATATTGAGAGCCTTATGCAGCAGGGTGAAGGCAGGAACTCCTTGTTTATTATTGATTCTCAAGGCAACGTTGCGTTGGGTGGGGGGGAGATCGGCGATGCAATAGGGGATTTTTTTGATATCGAGGCGTCGAAATTTCACGGAGGACTGATAAGTAGATATATTTTGAGCAAATATGGTGCCGTCTATAGAAATGGCCATTTTTATTACTATTCAAGGATATCAAATACGAACATGATACTTCTCCAGGTGTTTTCCTGGAAAGATGCTGTGTATTTAAATGGGAAGTCTCTTGTATATTTGCTGTTTTCATTGATATTCATCATTTTTTTCTGGTGCTTTTTGATATATTTTTATGATAGGGTTTTTATTCCAATATATGGGAAAGCCAAGAATGTGTTCGACACGGAACATCTGAGCCGCACCATCATTGCCATGGCGCCTTATGGACTTGGTCTTCTTGATTTCAAGGAAAAGAAGATGCTGTTGGAAAACAGCATGATGTACAAGTACAAAGAAAGCATGGTGTTGGATGATAAGTCTGCTGGTGAGCGTTTGATTGAATATTTTCTCAGATTCTACGGTGAGAAATATCTGAGTGGAAAAAAGACTGAATATTTGCCGGTAGTCAGCGAAGTCGTGATCTCTTACAACGGAACAGTTGCAGAGCTTTCAGTGATCATGGTGAAGGCCAAATATCAGGGGAGGCATGTCCTGCTGTGTGGATTTGCCGATATCACTGCGCACAAGCAGGTGCAAAGAAATCTGGAAGATGCCAAAAAGGCCGCAGAAGATGCGAACCAGGAAAAATCTTCTTTTCTTGCTGCCATGAGCCACGAGATACGCACGCCACTGAATGCAATATTGGGCAATCTGGAAATACTGGGAAGAAGCTCCATGTCAGCAGAGCAGCAAACCAGGCTCACCACCATATCATCTTCATCCCATTCTCTTTTGACGCTGCTGAATGATGTCCTTGACTTCTCGAAGATCGAGTCTGGTCAGATGAGTGTGGAATTGGCCAGCTTTGATCTCAAGTCTGTGATCCGGCAGGTGGCTGCCATTTACAAACCGCTGGCTGCGGAACTAGGTATAGGATTTTCCTTGATCATTGACCATTCGCTGAGGGAAGGATATATAGGAGATGGCGAAAGAATAAAGCAAATCCTCAACAATCTTCTCAGCAACTCCTTGAAATTCACCAAGGCTGGCAAGATTGACGTATTTGCATCAGACAGGGCCGGTGAGCTCAAGATCAAAGTGTCAGATACCGGGATAGGCATCCATCCCTCACAGCATCCCTTCATCTTTGATGCATTCAAGCAGGCAGGCTCGGATATAGCGGCGGAATTTGGTGGTACGGGGCTGGGCCTGACGCTGTGTCAGCGTATGGCACATCTCATGGGCGGGGAAATCCGGTTCTTCAGCGTGCCGGGAAAGGGCAGCATTTTCGAATTGACCTTGCCCGCATGCCACGCCCAGCCTGTTCCTGCTTCCCTGGGGTGGGACCATGGCGATGTCATGCTTGCAGACGATGAAAGCGCAGGTTATTGCGCAAGGATTCTCATCGTCGATGATCACCCGGTCAACAGGCTGCTGCTTCTGGATCAGCTGAAAATCCTCGGCTTCGAGGCGGAATCTGCAGAAGGCGGGGAATCCGCATTGCGAATGATGTCGCGGAATATCTATGACCTGGTTCTTACGGACCTGCAAATGCCCGGCATGAGCGGTTATGCACTTGCTCAGCGCATCAAGCAGAATTATCCGGGAATTCCTGTGGGCGCAATAACGGCACATGCAGGCAAGCAGGAAAAATTCAAATGTGCAAAATTTGGCATCGTAGATATTCTTGTCAAGCCGGCCTCCTTGAAAAACATCAAGGAATTCATTGGAAAAAATATAGGAAAGTCTGGCAAGGGTGTCGCTGAAGCTGCGGAAGTTCCGGGCAGCAGATTGCCTTATCGTGATGTATTGATTTCAGCAACAGAAAGCTCATTGGCTGCGTTGAGAAAGCATTTGCTGCAAGGTGATCTGATGGCTGTGCACCGTGAAATTCATGCCATGAAAGGGTCATTTGCGGTGGCTGGCCTGAAGGATAGAGTGGAAGATATGGACCGATTGTCATCTCTTGTCAATATGCGGCACCTCCGTGCAGTGGACGATGCCCTGACTGACCTGCTGGAGAACCTGAAAGATATCTGATGAGCCATGGTGCAATGATGCTGCACTGAAACGATTGTGTTTATTCCGTTGATGGTGCCAAATCATGTTTTCCAATATGAATCATAGAAAAGATTTGAATATATCCGTACTGCTGGCTGATGATCATCCTGGAATCATCTCAGGCATCCGGCATGAACTGTCTTCCGAGCTGGAAATTCTTTTGAAAGCCAGCGTTTCAAATTCAACCGATCTGGTGAAAAAGTTGGATGAAGGTGGCTTTGACGTGCTTGTGTCGGATTACTCCATGCCTACGGGTCAATACGGAGATGGCTTGAATCTTTTTGGCTATATATCCAGAAGATTCCCGAACCTGGGTTTGGTGGTTCTGACCATGCTGGACAATTCGGCCATTCTTCAGGCGCTGGGCAAGGTGTCGAACATCAGCATCGTGAGCAAGGCGGACCCGGTGCTGCATCTGGTTCCAGCCATTCATGCGGCCTATACAGGAGGCACCTACTTCTCCCCCGCCATTTCCGAGCGACTGGAAAAAATGAATGCGGGTGTCATGGGAGGCGAAGGAAAATCACCGGGGGTGCTCAGTCCCAAGGAATCTGAGGTGGTAAGGCTTTATGCGGCCGGTTTGCGTATCGACGAGATCGCGGCCAAGCTGAACAGAAGCAAGAAAACCATCAGTACCCAGAAAGTCAAGGCCATGCACAAGCTTGGAATTGAACGAGACATTGATCTGATGAAGTATGCCCTTGAGTGCGGATGGGTGACCTCATCGAGATCTCAATGATGACCGGCTCTTTATCTGCCGTTCAAGGTCCGGATTTCTTCCAGGAGCTGGTCAAGCTGCAGTTCCAGCGCCAGCAGCGAATGCGCATGGTGCATCAGCCCATCATGGTTGATGCCGTTTTCCAGGCCGGCACAGCGTATTGACAGCTCAGTCAGGTCAAAAAATCGCAGTGAACCGGAGAGATTGTGCAGCTCTCTTTGCACATCCTTGCGATTCTTGCTGGATTTGATGATCGCCAGCGACGAACGTGCAGACTCCAGAAAGGCCGTTCTGATGGGGGCCGGGATCTGTTGAAAATGGGCGACGTCATCGGTCGACGAAATGCGGCCGCTGTTGGCAGGCCGGGGCTGAACGGCCAGTTGCAGTGCATCAAAGAGGCCCTGCAGCGAACGCCAGGAGACTTCGATGATGCGGGCGTTGATCACCTTGGGTTGCAGGGGGT
The DNA here is from genome assembly GCF_001682645.1 of Delftia sp. JD2. Lineage (NCBI taxonomy): Bacteria > Pseudomonadati > Pseudomonadota > Betaproteobacteria > Burkholderiales > Comamonadaceae > Delftia > Delftia sp. JD2. The sequence goes on along the minus strand of NZ_LFJT01000024.1, from coordinate 46,849 downwards.
GATCAGCCTCGCATTCGATGATGCTTGCAGCTCCTGCCACCAGGCGGTTTTCATCCTTGGGATTCCAGGACGTTTTCGGTCCGCAAAGCACAACAACCTGGAACTTCTGGAGGCGATCCTGGCGAATGGCCGTGGGATGGTGGCAGGCCGTGGTCGCCAGGCCCCAACTTTTGAGGTGCGGGAGCAGATGGGCGTGCAGTTCATCGGAGGACGAGATGAACAAAACCTGCTCGCCTGAAAATGACAAAGCGGAGGAGGGGGGCTCTTCTGTGGTGGTTATCGATTCGGCGGCAGTCGAGATCTTTTCAGAACGGTATGGTGTGGGTGCACTGTCCAAGGTGGATGTCTGTTTTTTCATGGGTGGCCGAGCATCTGGAGCCGGCATCTGCAGTCAGTCACTCGCTGGACGCTTCAGATCCGGCTGGAAGATTGGACCACGGCATCCATGCATGGTGCATGTTTAAGGACATGTCCATAGAGCATTCTTGTTTCACCTGCGCGGCGTCTGGCCTTGGAAGCCCAAGCCCGGGCATTCAGGTGTGGCAGCAAGTGCCGCCAGAATGAAAAAAGCCTGCAGAGAACTGCAGGCTGTTTTCATGGAGGCGTTTATCCAGGCTTCAGATGGCGAACTGGGCGCGATCCTTGTCCTTGATCCAGGCGGGGGGCTTGCCACGGCCGGTCCAGGTGTCACCGGTTTCGGGATTGCGGAACTTGGGGGCCACGGTGGAGGGGGCGCGGCGTGCCGTGAAGATGTCGTCGGCAGTCAGGCCGTAATCCTGAACCAGACCGCGAATCTTGGCGATCACATCACTGACTTCTTGCTTGCGTGCTGTCTGGATCTGGGCCTCGAGTGCCTCGCGCTGTGCCAGAAGTTCTTTGTATGTGGTGTTCACGGTAGTTTGCCTTTCATGGATTGAAGCGCGAATATTAACGGTTTTTTAAGAACAAGTTTGCATGCTTTCGATCATTTTCTCCTATGACTGCCATTGGCCGTCCTGACCGTGTTCAAAATGACCGGTCAACGCCAGGTAAAGGCCATGTAAAGAGCTGGCAGTTATGGGGCGCTGTATGTTCCGGAGCCCTTCAAAATCCTGTATGCCCTCGCTTTCAGGTTTGAAGCGCGGTGGTTCACAGGAGTGAGTGACCGGCTGCGAAGGAGTTTGGGCTTATTGAAGGGGATGTGAAAGGCGATGCCGTGATCAAACTGCACCGCACATTGGAAGTTCTTGAAGTCCAGTCTGTACGCTGCTTGCCAACGGTTTTTTGCGTGGGGTTGGGGGAGGGTGGCGAGCGGACTGCAAGCGAAATATGAGGGTGTTGGTGGTGCCGTGACATCCCTCGCAAAAGACACGCGTTCTTGCCTACAAAACTGTTTATTCATACAGTATGATGCAGCCATGAGCATCGATCAGATCGCCTTCGCACTCCCCGCAGTCCTTGCCGTCTGGCTGTCGCAGTCCCGTTCCGTTGCCCTGCGGCGGTGGGCCTGCCTTCTCGGCCTGGGATGCATGCCTTACTGGATATATGTGGCCCTGTTGGCCGGGCAGTGGGGCATGTTGGCCTTGGCAGGCGCCTTTGCGCTGGGCTGGCTCAAGGGGCTTTGGGTGCATTGGCTGGCACCTCGTCGGCGTGAGGCCGTGGGCTCGGGCCTGGGCACCATCCAGATCACGCCGGGCACCCGTTGACGGCTGGGCCGCTGGGCCGCGCCTTGTGTTCATCGATGCTGCAGGCGGGCGCGTGTTTTGCGGGTGCTGTGCATGGCGTGCTCGGGAATTTCAAGCGTTCTCACTGGAATTTGATGCAGATAAAAGCCGAGTATTTTGCTTGGTTGGTGCGATGGCCGTGCCGATGCGCCGGCTGCCACGGTGGCCTGCTGTCTTTATGCCCAGCCGTGCATGGCTGCAAGACTGGGCCGGGGCTGTGATGCAAGGATTTCTGCCCTTTGTGCACTGTGGTGGTGCACATCTTTCGGGGCTTGGTGCAGGTTTCCGGATCGGCTGGTAGCGCTGTGTTTTTTCGGATATTTCCGATCTGTATGGTGAGTTATGTGAGCAAAAAGCCACGGAGTTTGCGGGTCTGTGCAGGTCCTTGGATGGACGCTGGCTGGCAGTGATGGGCAAGTCCGAGGCATAGAATCGTTTGCATACAACAGGCAGTCATCTATCAGAGTTGCCTCTAAAAACCACGTGAAAACAGCCCACCCCGTTGGCGGTGGGCTTTCTTTTTCGGGCTTGGCCGCGGCGAGCCCGTCGCCTGATTTTTCAGTGCGCACCTATGGTTTGCACCTGTTGTCAACCACAAGGTTTGCACACAATGAAATTCACTCTCAACCAACAAGAGGTCGAGATCCAGGGCGTGAGCCCTGAGACGCCGCTGCTTTATGTGCTGCGCAACGACATGCAGCTCAACGGTCCCAAGTTCGGCTGCGGCCTGGGCGAATGCGGCGCATGCGCCGTGCTGATCGACGGCAAGGTGGCCCGCTCCTGCTCCGTTCCCGTGAGCGTGGTCCAGGGCATGAAGGTCACGACGCTGGAAGGCCTGTCCCAGGATGCGACCCAGGCCGAGCACGCCCGCGTGGCGCGTGACTGGGAAGCAGCCCATCCGGCCGCCGTGCCGGGCATGCCTGCCGGCAAGCCCGCAGCCGATGCACAGGGCAAGGCCGTCTACCGACTGCACCCTGTGCAGCAGGCTTTCATTGACGAGCAGGCTGCCCAGTGCGGCTACTGCACCAACGGCATGGTCATGGCCCTGGTGGCCTTGTTCGACCACAAGCCCACGGCCACCGACGAGGAAGTCACCCAGGCCCTGTCCGGCCACCTGTGCCGCTGCGGCACGCACGTGGAAATCATGCGTGCGGCTGCTCGCGCCCGCGTGCTGATCGCCCAGGGAGGTGCAGCATGAGTGCATCCAACCCTCTTCAACTGACGCGCCGCAACCTGCTCAAGCTGGGCGGCATGGTCATGGTCAGCTCGGTCGCGGCCGCTGGCCTGGTGGCTGAAAGCACGGGTACGGCGCCCGCCGTGGCCGGCGCCTTCCCCATTCCCCCCATCGACCGGGTGAGCAGCTTCATCGCCATTGGCGCGGACGGCAGCGTCACGGCCTACCACGGCCACGTGGACCTGGGCACGGGCATCCGTACCTCGCTGGCGCAACTGGTGGCCGATGAGCTCGATGTGGAGTTCGAGCGCATCACCATGGTGCTGGGCCACACGGGCCGCACGCCCAACCAGGGCCCGACCATTGCCAGCAACACCATCCAGGTGGATGCCATCCCCATGCGCAAGGCCGCCGCGCAGGTGCGCCAGCTGCTGCTGGGCCTGGCTGCCGAGAAGCTGCAGCAGCCCGTGTCTGCACTGACCACGTCCAAGGGCGCGGTGGTGGCCAAGGGCGGGCGACGCATCGGCTACGGCGAACTGGCCCAGGGCCAGGACCTGAACATTGCGCTGGACAAGGAAGTGCCGCTGCGCACCGGCGGCTTCAACTACATCGGCAAGTCCGTGCCGCGCGTGGACATTCCGGCCAAGGTGCTGGGCGCGCTGGCCTATGTGCACGATGTGCGCGTGCCCGGCATGCTGCACGGCCGCGTGGTGCGCCCGCCCTATGGCGGTGCCGATGCGTCGGCGCCGCTGGGCAGCAGCCTGATTTCGGTGAACGAGCAGTCGGTCGCTCATCTGCCGGGCATCGTCAAGGTGGTGGTGCAGGGCGATTTCGTGGGCATCGTGGCCGAGCGCGAAGAGCAGGCCATTGCCGCCATGCGCCAGCTGGAGGTGAAGTGGAAGGACTGGGCCGGCGTGCCCGACCTGTCGCTGAACGCCATGCACGACACCCTGGTCAAGCACGAGAAGACCGACCGCATGCTGCGCGAGGACGCGGGCATTGACGAGGCCTTCTCGGGCGCCAAGAAGGTGATCGAGGCCGACTACGTCTGGCCCTACCACCTGCATGCCTCCATCGGCCCGTCCTGCGCCGTGGCCGAGGTGTCCGCCAGCCAGATCCAGGTCTGGACCGGATCGCAGAACCCGCACGACGTGCGCAAGGACATCGCCACGCTGACCGGCATGGCGGCCGACCAGATCAATGTGACGCGCCTGGAAGCCTCGGGCTGCTACGGCCGCAATTGCGCGGACGATGTGGCATCCGACGCCGTGCTGCTGTCGCAGGCCGTGGGCCGCCCGGTGCGCGTGCAGCTGATGCGCGAGCAGGAAGCCGCCTGGGAGCCCAAGGGCACGGGCCAGCTGATCCGCGTGCGCGGCGGCCTGGACGAGAACCATGCCGTGCTGGGCTACGAACTCAAGACCTGCTACCCGTCCAACGACGCGGCGGCCCTGGCCCTGATCCTGACGGGCAAGGTGCCCAACAAGCCCAAGGTGCTGCAGATGGGCGACCGTACGGCCATCCCGCAGTACGAGTACCCCAAGATGCGCGTGGTCTCGCAGGATGCGGCGCCCATCGTGCGCGCTTCGTGGATGCGCGGCGTCTCGGCCCTGCCCAACGTCTTTGCCCATGAATGCTGGATTGATGAATGCGCCTACCTGGCCGGTGAAGACCCGCTGGCCTACCGCCTGCGCTACCTGAAGGACCCGCGCGCCGTGGCGCTGACGCACGCTGCGCACAAGCAGGCCGGCTGGCAGGATGGCCCGGCCCACCGCAACCCCGCGCCGGCCGACCAGCGCCTGGTCAAGGGCCGCGGCTTTGCCTATGCCCGCTACTACCACAGCAAGTTCCCTGGCTACGGCGCGGCCTGGGCCACCTGGATCTGCGACGTGACCGTGGACCGCGAGACCGGCGTGATCAAGGTGGACAAGGTCTTCGTGGCCCATGACTGCGGCGAGATGGTCAACCCGGCCGGCGTGCGCCACCAGGTGCACGGCAACATCATCCAGTCCACCAGCCGCGTGCTCAAGGAGTACGTGACCTTCGACAACAAGGGCGTGACCTCGCTGGACTGGGGCGGCTACCCCATCCTGCGCTTTGACGAGCTGCCCGAGATCGACGTGCAACTGGTCGAGCGCCCGGGCGAAGACCCCATGGGCGCGGGCGAATCCGCCTCCGTGCCCAGCGCCGCCGCTGTCTCCAACGCCGTGTTCGACGCCACCGGCGTGCGCCTGCGCGAAGTGCCGTTCACCCCGGCACGCGTGCTGGCCGCACTCAAGGCACAGGCTGCCGATGCAGCCCCGGCCGACAAGGCACAGAACTGAGAGCGGAGGACCGGAACATGCACACACTCAAGAAAATCACCCTCGGCGTGGTCGGCCTGGCCGCCGTGGCCGGCGCCGCCTTCTGGCTGGCCACGGGCCGCAGCGAAATCGCGCCCCTGCAGCAGATCCCGGTGCAGGAATTCAGCCAGCAGCAGATCGACCAGGGGCGCCGCCTGGCGCACATGGGCGACTGCGCTGTCTGCCACACGGCACCGGGCGGCCAGCGCAACGCAGGCGGCCTGGCCATGCCCAGCCCCTTCGGCACCATCTACTCGACCAACATCACGCCCGATGCCGAAACCGGCATCGGCCGCTGGTCGTACGAGGCCTTCGAGCGCGCCATGCGCCATGGCGTGGACCGCGAGGGCAACTACCTGTACCCCGCCTTCCCGTACACCGCGTTCACCCGCGTGACCGATGAGGACATGAAGGCGCTGTACGCCTTCCTGATGACCGAGCCGGCTGTCTCCAACGAGGCACCCAAGACCGCGCTGAACTTCCCGTTCAACGTGCGCCGTGGGCTGGCTCTGTGGAATGCGCTGTACCTGGAGCCGGGCGAGCAGCCCGCGCCCGCCAACCAGTCGGGCGAGTGGATTCGCGGCGCCTACCTGGTCGAAGGCCTGGGCCACTGCGCCGCCTGCCACTCGCCGCGCAACCAGTTCGGCGCCGAGAAAAAGGGTGCCGACCACCTGGCCGGCGCCTTCATCGACGGCTGGGATGCGCCCGCGCTCAACGACAAGGCCGTGGCTCCGCTGCCCTGGACGCGAGAAGACCTGGTCCGCTACATGCAGACCGGCTTCTCGGAGCGCCACGGCGTGGCCGCCGGCCCCATGGCGCCCGTGATCGAAGGCCTGTCCCACCAGTCGACCGAGGACATCAACGCCATGGCCACCTACCTGATGTCGTACCGCAAGCCCGTGGCAGACGCCGCTGGCGCAGGGGACGCCCAGGCGCTGGTGAAGGAAAAGACCGAGGTTGCCAAGCTGCCGGTCGACGCCCAGGGCTATCGCCTGTACCAGGGCGCCTGCATGGCCTGCCACCGCGCCGACCCCAGCGGCGTGCTGGCCGGCAGCAGCTTCGGCGTGCGTCCCCAGCTGTCGCTGAACACCAATCTGTACAGCGACTCGCCGACCAACGCCATCCATGTGGTGCTCAACGGCATCACGCAACCGGCGCGCCCGCAGCTGGGCACCATGCCCGCCTTCCGCCACAACCTCAGCGACGATCAGATCGCCACGCTGCTCAACACCATGCGCAGCCAGTACGGCCTGCAGCCCTGGGCCGGCCTGAGCGACAAGGTCAAGGCCCTGCGCGAGGAAACACGCCCCGGCAAGGTGGCGGCGCACTGAGCCTGCGCTGCGTCATCTGCGCAGCCTGTGCGCTGCGCTAGGATGGCAAGGGACCGCTGTGCCCACAGCGGTCCCTTTTTTTATGGTGACCCGCAAGATGACAAGCCACATACCCGATTTCCCCCTGCTGACCGGCGCCAACCGCCAATGGCTGGATGCACGTGCCCAGGCGCTGGATGCCGGCAACGGCGAGGCCACGGCCGCCGTCGTGCCCTATCTGGCCGAAGCCGGGCTGCTGGGCCACGGCTTGGCGGACGCCTTGGGCGGGCAGGGCGGCAGCGCCGGCGATGCCATCGAGGCGATTGCCCAGGTGGCCACGCACTCCATGTCCGCCGCCTTTGCCTTCTGGGGCCAGCGCGTGCTGATCGAGATGCTGGCGAACACCGGCAATGCGGCCCTGCGCGAGCACTGGCTGCCCGCGCTGCTGGCGGGCGAGGCGGCCGGTGCCTCGGGGCTGTCCAACATCATGAAATTCCTCAGCGGGCTGGAGGCACTCAACATCCGCGCCACGGCCCGGGAAGGCGGCGGCTGGCTGCTCAACGGCAGCGTGCCCTGGTGCACCAACCTGCGCGGGCCGCGCTTTCTGGCCGCCATTGCCGTGGCGCGTGACGACGGCGCGCCGCCCATGATCGTGGCCCTGCCGTCCGATCGTCCCGGCCTGGAGCGCTCGCCGGATCTGGAGTTGATTGCCCTGCGTGGCACCAACACCGCCGCGCTGCAACTCAAGGACGTGGCCATCACCGAAGACGATCTGCTGGCCGAGCGCGCCGGCGGATTCCTGCCGCGTGTGCGGCCGGCCTTCCTGGGCATGCAATGCGGCCTGTCCATCGGGCTGGCGCGCGCGGCCTGTGCGCAGGCCGCCTCGCGCATGGGGCAGGGCGGGCATGTGCTGCAGCAGCCGCTGGACGATACCCGCAGCCATCTGGAGCAGGCGGTGGCCGCACTCAAGGCCGGTGTAGAGGCCGGCGATTTCGTGGAGGCGCCCGAGCGGCTTTTCGCGCTGCGCCTGGCCCTGCACGACTGCGTGCAGCAGGCCATGCAGCTGGAGCTGCAGACGGCCGGTGGCCGCGCCTACAGCCTGGATGCGGACGATGGTTTTGCCCGCCGCTGGCGTGAATCGGCCTTCATCCCCATCGTCACGCCCAGCGTGATCCAGTTGCGCGCCGAGCTGCAAAAACTGCAAAAGCTCGGCGCTTGACGGCTCAGCCCGCCTTGGATGCGGGCTGCAGCGCCGGCTCCAGCGCCGTGTCCAGCAGCAGCAAGGCGGTTTGCACTGCAGCCAGCAGCCGTTCGCGCGGCACGCCATCGCGGGCCTGCACCGAGATGCCGTGCAGTTGCGTGGCATAGAAATCGCCCAGCGCCTGCACATCGGTGCCGGCGCGCAACTCGCCTTCATCCAGCGCGCGCTGAAGGCGGTCGATCAGGGACTGCGTGCGCTGGCGGCGGTGTTCGGCCAGCCAGGCGGCGACTGCCTCGTTTTCCTCGGCGCAGTTGGTGGCGGCGGTGACCACCATGCAGCCCAGCGGATGGGCATCGTCCGTGTAGGTGGCCACGGCATCGCGCAGCACGCGGGCCAGGGCGTCGCGCACGCGCGGCTCCTGGGCCATGGCGCGGTCGGCAAAGCCGCCATCACCGGCCTCGTAGCGCTGCACGGCCTCGCGGAACAGGTCCTGCTTGCTGCCGAAGGCCGCATAGATGCGCGCTGACGCAATGCCCAGCGCCTGCACCAGGTCGGCCATGGACGTGCCCTCGTAGCCGCGCCGCCAGAACGCCAGCATGGCGCGCTCCAGCGCCTGGTCTCGGTCAAATTCCCTGGGTCTTCCGGCCATCTTCCTCATCCTTCTCAACAGTCAGGGCGGCATCTTAGCGGCGCCGTGATGCTGTCTTGCATCGGCTTCGCAAAAGCAGCCGCATTGGCGTGATACTATTCTTTGTCGATCAACAAACAATAGCTCAACGCAAGGAAATCACATGCAGACCATCAAGGGCCCCAGCCTTCATCTGGCGCAGTTCGCCGACAACAAGGCGCCGTTCAACTCCCTGGAAGACATCGCACGCTGGGCGGCCGGCGTAGGCTTCAAGGGCCTGCAGATTCCCGCCTGGGACCAGCGCCTGTTCGACGTGGCCACGGCCGCTAGCAGCCAGACCTACTGCGACGATGTCAACGGCATGCTGGCCTCGCACGGCCTGGTGGCCAGCGAGCTGACCACGCACATCTTTGGCCAGCTCGTGGCCGTGCACCCGGCCTACGACGCCATGTGCGACAGCTTTGCGCCCGAGGCGCTGCGCGGCAATCCGGCCGCACGCACGGCCTGGGCGCTGGAGCAGCTCAAGCTGTCGGCCAGTGCATCGCGCCGCATGGGGCTGAGCGACATGGGCACGTTCTCGGGCTCGTTCGTCTGGCCCTATCTGTTCCCGTTCCCGCAGCGCCCGGCCGGCCTGATCGAAACCGCCTTCGAGGAGCTGGCGCGCCGCTGGCGCCCCATCCTCGACGCCTGCGACGAGCAGGGCGTGAACCTGTGCTACGAAATCCACCCCAGCGAAGACCTGCACGACGGCACAAGCTTCGAGCGCTTCCATGAGCTGGTGGGCCAGCACACGCGCTGCAAGATCCTGTTCGATCCCAGCCATTTCGTGCTGCAGCAGCTCAACTACCTCGACTACATCGACATCTACCGCGAGCACATCCGCATGTTCCATGTGAAGGATGCGGAGTTCCTGCCCAGCGGGCGCCAGGGCATCTACGGCGGCTATTCCTCGTGGCTGGAGCGGGCAGGGCGCTTCCGTTCGCTGGGCGACGGGCAGGTGGACTTCAAGGCCATCTTCTCCAAGTTCGCCCAGTACGACTACCAGGGCTGGGCCTCGCTGGAATGGGAGTGCTGCCTCAAGGACCAGGAAGACGGTGCGCGCGAGGGCGTGGACTTCATCAACCGCCACATCATCCGCGTGACCGACAAGATCTTTGACGACTTCGCCGGCGCCCCCGTGGACCAGCGCCAGATCAACGCCATGCTCGGCATCGCCTGAGCACGCCCGCAGCCAAAGAACCTCAAAAAGAATCCAACAATGAACGCTTTCACATCGAACGCCCTGCGCAAGCAGGAAGACCAGGCCCACGAGTTCTCGCACGACTACGTGCGCATCGACGGCCGCCGCATCCACTGCATCACGGCCGGGCAGGGCGCGCCCGTGCTGCTGATTCCGGGCTGGCCCCAGACCTGGTATGCCTGGCGCCATGTCATGCAGGCACTGGCGGCGCAGGGCTTCCAGGCCATTGCCGTCGATCCGCCGGGCACGGGCTTTTCGGACCGGCCCGACACCGGCTACGACACGGGCTCCATTGCGCTGACCCTGCACCGCACCATGCTGGCGCTGGGCCATGAGCGCTACCAGGTCGCCGGCCACGACGTGGGCATGTGGGTGGCCTATGCGCTGGCCAGCGACCAGCCGCAGGCCGTGCAGTCCCTGGCGCTGACCGAGGCCGTGATCCCCGGCCTGGCGCCCGAGCCCAGCATCTTTGCGCCGCCCGAGCAGAACATTTTCCTGTGGCACTTCATGTTCAACCAGCTGGCCGACCTGCCCGAGACCCTGATCGCGGGGCGCGAGCGTGCCTACCTGGAATTCATGTTCAACCGCTGGTCGCTGCGGCGCGACCGCGTGGCCGTCGACGTCTATGTCGATGCCTATGCGGCGCCCGGTGGCCTGCGTGGCGGCTTTGCCTACTACCGCGCCATTCCCGAAACCATCCGCCAGAACCGCGAGCGTGCGCTGCGCCCGCTGGCCATGCCCGTGCTGGCCATTGGCGCCGAGCATGCCACGGCCGATGCGCCGCTGGCCACGCTGCGCGGCCATGCCGATGACCTGTCGGGCGTGATCGTGCCGGGCTGCGGCCACTTCATCATGGAGGAAGCCGCCGAGCCCTTCATCGCCGAGCTGCTGCCCTTCCTGCAAAGGACGCTGTGACCATGGGCCTGGACGCTGACATTGCGCGCTATCTCGCCGAGCTGGCGCAGGCGACCCAGGCCGTGGCCCCGCCCACGCCGCCCACGCTGGCGGCGCTGCGCGAGGCCACCGACGCCGGGCTGCGCGCCCTGCACGGCCCGGCCGAGGCCATGGTCCGCACCGAAGACTTCACGCTGCCCGCGCGCGACGGTGCGCCGCTGCGCGTGCGCATCTACCGGCCGCTGGTCTCGGACACACCCACGCCCCAGCCCGCCCTGGTCTTCGCCCACGGCGGCGGCTGGTGCCTGGGTTCGCTGGAGGTCTATGACAACCCCTGCCGCGCGCTGGCCATGGCAACGGGCGCCGTCGTGGTCTCGGTGGACTACCGGCTGGCGCCCGAGCACCGCTTTCCCGGGCCGCTGCATGACTTCTGCGATGCCATTGCCTGGACCTTTGAGCAGGCCGATGCGCTAGGGCTGGACAGCAGGCGCATCGGCGTGGCCGGAGACAGCGCGGGCGGCAACCTTGCGGCCGCCGCCTGCCTGCTGGCGCAGGAAAAGCAAGGCTGGGGAGCGGCGGGCGCACCGGCCATCGCCCACCAGCTGCTGCTGTACCCGGCCCTGGACGCGGCCATGGACTCGCCGTCGTTCCACCAGTTTGGAGAGGGTCACTACCTCACGCGTGCGGCCATGGAGTACTGCTATGGCGCGTACCTGGGCGATGCGGCACCGGGGCGGCAAGAACTTTTCTCTCCGCTGCGCGCGGAACACCTGGCAGGCCTGCCGCCTGCCACAGTGATCAGCTGCGAATACGACCCGCTGCGCGACGAGGCCGAAGCCTATGCACAGCGGCTGGCGCAGGCCGGTGTGGCGGTGCAGGCCGTGCGCCTGCCCGGCATGGTGCACGCCTGCATGCACATGCTGGGGCTGGCGCCGGCATCACGCCGCCTGTTTGACGAAGCGGGTGCCGCCGTGCGCCAGGCTTTCGGCACGGCCATCGGCTGAGGGTTGCTGGGTGCAGGTCAGGCCTGTGCCAGGAACACGGCCACCAGCGCATTCGCATGGCCGTGCCCCATCTGGTGCTGGGCCTTGAGCCAGCCCACCAGTTCCATGTGCTTGCGGGTGTCCTGCTGTTGCAGCAGGTCCATCCAGTGCGCAATCGGCTGGCCGTAGGTCTTCTCTATGGAAGGGAAATACGAGGCCGGTCCCTTGACCTTGCTTGTCTCCGTCATGGCGCTTGTCCTTTTTCTGTGATGCGGGTGGGCAGATTGTGCCGCTGGCGCCGTCCGGGCCGGCAGGCAGGGTCAGGTCAGGAACAGCACATCCTTGTGCTGCGGCGCAGGCGGCAGCACCTCGCCGGTCAGCTCGCGCAGCGTGGCCTCGATCATCTGCGACATGGCGTCCAGCGCCAGGTCGTTGGGCGCCGTGCCGAAGGGCTCCTCCAGCTCGGCGCCCAGCGCCTCCAGCGCGAAGAAGGTGTAGGCGATGAAGGCCACGATCACCGGCGTCATGAAGCCGATGGAGTCCACCAGGCCGAAGGGCAGCAGCAGGCAGTACAGGTAGATGGTGCGGTGGATGATCACCGCGTAGGTGAAGGGAATCGGCGTGCCCGCAATGCGCTCGCAGCCGCCCAGTGCCTCGCCCAGCTTGCACAGCGGCGCCTCCATGGCGGGCACCAGCACCGGCTGCAGGCTGCCATCGTGGCGGCGCGCCTGCAGCCATTCGCCGGCCATGAGCAGCAGCACGGCAGGCTTGAAGCGCGCCGTGGCCAGGCGCTCGCAGTCGGCGGCGGGCAGCAGGCGGCGCATGTCGGCCGCGGCATCGGTGCCGCGCAACTGGTGGCGCAGCGCGTGCACGAAGGCCGCCAGCACCATGGCCAGGGCCGGGGCGTGCTGCGGCGCGTCCGTCAAGGTCCGGGCCTGGCGCACCAGGGTGCGTGTCTCGTTGAGCAGGGTGCCCCACAGTGTGCGCGCCTCCCAATAGCGCGCATAGCTGGTGCTGTTGCGAAAGCCCAGGAAGATGGCCAGCGTCAGCCCGATCAGCGAAAACGGCACGAAGTTCAGCGGCACCTTCCACGCGAACAACTGGCCGTGCAGGGCCGTGACCAGCACGGCGAACAGGGTGGCAGCCATCAGCTGGGGCAGGATGTCGGGCAGCACCGAGCCGCGCAGCACGAAGAGCATGCGCAGCCAGTGGGGGCGGGTCCGGATGATCATGAAAGCTTGTTCCGTGATGGAAAAGAGGGCGCAAGAGGGTGCAAGAGGACGCAAGAGGGCGCAGCAGCCCCGCAACTCTAACCGCCCCCGCGCAGTCAGTGCGCCACCTGCGCGCCACCTGTGCGCCACTTATGCGCCACCCAGCACGCGCCGGCTGCGGCTTCAAAGATCGCTGCCGTGGCTGTCGTGGTTGCCGTCTGGCTGGAGAAGGGCCTGTGCCGTGACCGCTGCTGTCTGCTCCGCCTGCCATGCCGTGCGCATGGAAGAGGGCGCCACCGTTGCGCGCGGGGATGGCTGGCTGGTGATGGTGCCCAGGCTGATGAAGCCGGCCAGGTGCTCGCCCTCGCGCAAACCCAGCGCTGAATGCAGGGCCGGGTCAAAACAGCGCTCGCCACTGAGCACGATGGCACCAAAGCCCAAATGGTGGGCGGCATTGAGGAAGTTGCCCAGGGCCGCACCCGCAGCCAGCCATTGCTCACGTACCGGCACGCGCGAGCGCGGCCGGGGCGAGATGATGAAGGCGATCAGCGCCGGGGCGCGCGTTGCATGCTCGCGCGCACGGCGGATATCGTCGGCCGGGGCCAGCGGGTCACGGCGCAGTTTTTCCTGCTCGAACAGAGCAGCCAATGCTGCACGCTGATGGACTGGAAACTCCAGAATGCGCCAGGGATGCAATGCACCATGATCTGGTGAACATAGCGCCGCCTCGATCATCAGGTCCATGTCGCCGCTGTCCGGCCCCGGCATGGCCAGCCGCCTGGGCGAGACGGAGCGCCGCGCCAGCAGGGGAGCCAGGCCCGCCCGCTTGCGCGTGTCGGCAAAGCAGTGCTTGAGTGCATCCACCGCCTGGGCGAACTGCCGGGCCCAGGCCAGCACCTGTTCGCCCTCCAGCGTGAACCCCTGGAAGGGCCGGCCCGCACGCACCAGCGCGTGGCCGAACTCCGCCTCGGCCGAGCGTATGGCCTGGGCCAGCGCGTTGTCGGAGATGCCGCAGGCCTGCGCTGCGCGCGCCCAGTCACGCTCGCGGTCCAGGGCCAGCAGATGGGGGATGTATTTTTGCGTCAAGTCGGTTCTCCAGCGCGGGCCTGCACGTGCGCCCAATCAGGTTGCGGCAAATGGCCGGTGGATGATTTCATTATGTTTTCAAGAATACAGCGAAATGCGTGCGCAGAATGCTTGCCGAACCTCGCCAGGCGTCAGGCCTTGGTCAGTTCCTGAGGTGCCTGGCCCAGCGTCGCAATCAACTGCTCGTACATGGCATCCACGGCCGCCGAGCCCTGCGAGGCCTTGCTGCGCAGGGCCGACACTTGCATGGACACCAGCGGCGGCAGCTCGAAGCCGGCCGGCAGGTTTTGCAGCACCTGCAGGTGCGGAGGCACGCTGCAGCGCGTGAACACGGCCACGGCCAGGCCGCTTTCCACGGCGGCCAGCTGGCCGGCAAGGCTGGAGCTGTGATAGACCACGCGGTGCGCGCGCCGCTGGGCCGCCAGGCTGGACAGCGCCGCCGTGCGCGCCAGGCTGGCCGCCTCGTAGACGGCAATCGGCAGGGGATTCTTCCTCCACACCTCGTGCTGCGGCGCGCCCACCCAGACCAGGGGCTCGTGGAACAGCAGGCGCCCGCGCTGGGGCCTGTCGCGTGAGACCAGGGCCAGGTCCAGCGTGCCGCGCACCACCTGCGGGATCAGCGCGGTGGACTGCTCGCAGGTCAGCTCGATCTCCACGCCCTGGTAGCGGCCTGCAAAGCTGCGCAGCACCGGCGTCAGATAGGTGGATGCGTAGTCGTCCGGCACGCCCAGCCGCACGCGCCCGGACAGGTCGGGGCCGAACAGGGCCGCCTGCGCCTGGGCCTGCAGCTCCAGCATGCGCCGCGCATAGCCCAGCAGCTCCGCGCCGGCGGGCGTCAGTTGCAGATGGCGCGGGCCGCGCAGCAGCACGGGCTGGCCCAGCGCTGTCTCCAGCTTCTTGATCTGCATGCTCACGGCGGCCTGTGATCGGTGCAGCAGCGGCGCGGCAGCCGAGAGCGAGCCCGCATCCACCACGGCCACCAGGGCGCGCAGCCAGTCGATCTGCAGGTCGGGGTGGTTCACGGCACGCTCCATGGATTCGAATATCGAATACTAAACCTGCAAACTATTTGCTTTACGAGAATTTCCTGCCACGAGACGATCGCGGCCATGCAAGACAGAACCCATTCCTTACAGGCCGCATCCGTAGCCTCCGCCGCGCCCGCACAAGCCGCTCCCACAGCGCCGGAGACACGCGGTCAGTGGCTGATGATTGCGGGCGGCGTGCTGCTGGGCACCGTCGGCATATTTGTGGAAGAAGCCCGCCAGCACCCGTTGGTCACCGTGCTGTTTCGCTGCGCCTTTGGTGCCCTGGCGCTGCTGGCCTGGGGCCTGGCCACGGGCCGCATGAGGGAGTTGTGCGTGCGCGGCAGGAGCTGGCCGGTGGTGGTGGCCACCGGCGTCCTCATGGTGATGAACTGGGCCCTGTTCTTTGCCGCCATACCGCGCACCTCCATTGGCGTGGCCACCATCGTGTTCCACATCCAGCCGATGTGGATCATGCTGTTCGGCACCCTGGTGCTGCGCGAGGCCGTGGCACCACGGCAGGTGGCGGCCATGCTGGCGGCGTTGCTGGGACTGGTGTTGACCACGGGGCTGCTGGGTGGCGATGCGGCGGCCTGGGGGCCGGACCATGTGTCCGGGCTGCTGATGTGCCTGGCCGGCTCGCTGTGCTATGCGGCTGTGACCATCCTGGCCAAGACCGAGAAAGTGGTCACGCCGTTTGCGCTGGCCTGGTGGCAATGCGCGGTCGGCACCGTGCTGCTGCTGTGGGTGCCGCTGGTTCATGGCTGGCCGCAGGCGCCGTCGTCCTGGGCCTGGCTGGCAGGGCTGGGCGTGCTGCACACGGGCCTGGCCTACGCCATTCTCTTTGCGGGCATGGCCCGCCTCACGCTGGGCCGCATTGCCGTGCTGCAGTACGTCTATCCGCTGACGGCCATCGTGCTGGACTGGGTGGTCTACGGGCGTACGCTGGGCGCCGTGCAACTGGCCGGTGTGGGCCTGATGGCCGGGGCGCTGCTGGTGGTCAAGGCCCGACAGCTGCGATGAGCCGTGCGGGCCCTGGCGCAGGGCCTACTCCTTGCCCAGCGCCTTGTACTGCTCGTACAGCTCGTCGGCCAGCCGGCGCAGGGCGCGGCCTATGGCGGCGTACTCGTACTCGTTGAGGTTGGCCAGCGAGGCACGACCGGAAGGGCGGTCGGACCCGAAGCCTCGGCCCGGCAGCAGCACGATGCCGGTCTCATCCGCCACGCGGAACAGCATGTCGCCCGTGGACGACTGCTGCACGGCCCATTGCGAGAAGGCCTCGCCGTAGAGCCGGCAGGTGACGTTCTGCAGGTCGATCAGCGTGTAGTAATTGACCGAGTTGGGATTTTCCAGCGGGGGCATGCCCAGCTCGCGGTACAGCGTGGCCTCGCGGCGGCGGATCAGTTGCTTGAGCGCCTGCTTGTAGGCGTCGGCTTCATCCATGAGCGCAAACAGCGAGAACAGCACCATCTGCACCTGCTGCGGCGTGGACAGGCCGGCCGTGTGGTTCAGCGCCACCACGCGGCTGTCGGCCACCAGGCGGTCGATGAACTTGAGCGAGCGCACATCGGGCAGCAGCGAGCGGTAGCGGTGGTCCAGCGCCTTCTTGGCGGACTCGGGCAACTGCGCCAGCGCATGGTCGAACACGTTGTCCTTGTGCGCCGCGATCACCCCCAGGCGCCAGCCCGTGGCCCCGAAATACTTGGAGAACGAATACACCAGCAGCGTGTTCCGGGGGCAGACCGAGAACAGGGACTGGAATTCATCGGCAAAGGTGCCGTAGACATCGTCGGTGAGGATCAGCAGGTCGGGCCGCTGCTCGGCCACGATGGCGCGCACGCGGTCCAGGCTGCGCTGGTCCATCTTCACGGACGGCGGGTTGCTGGGGTTCACGCAGAAGAAGATCTTGACGTCCGGGTCCTTGAGCTTGTCCAGCTCGGCGTCGGAGTACTGCCAGCCGTTGTCGGGGTCCGCGTGTATAGGCACTTCCTTGAGGTCGTACTGGGCCAGTTCGGGGATCTCTATATACGGCGTGAACACCGGCATGCCAATGGCCACCTTGTCGCCGGCCTTGAGCAGGCCGCTGATGCGCAGGCTCTCGAAGATATAGGCCATGGCTGCCGTGCCGCCCTCGACCGCGAACAGGTCCACCGACTCGGGCGGCACGGCGCCGCCTGCCATCTCGCGGACGATGTACTGGCGCACGACCTGCTCGCTCACGGTGAGCATGCGCGGCGGCACGGGGTAGTTGCAGCCCAGGATGCCGTCCACCATCTCGTGCAGGAAGGCGGCGGGGTCCAGCCCCAGCTGGTCGCGCACATAGCTCAGCGATTTGCCCAGGAATTTCACGCCCTCCTGGTCGCGGTGCTCGGCGATGAAGCGCTCGAAGCGCCCCTCGATGCCGTCGAGCTTGGCCAGCCCGCCCACGCCCACCGTCATGTAGGAGTACGACAGCTCCGACTCCGCCGCTGCGAACAGACCCAGCCGGAAGAACGCCCGGCGCGGCGTGGTCGCCAGGAAGTTGGGATTGCCGCGCCCCGCATTGAGCATGAGGCGGTTGGCCTTGCCCGAGGCCACCTTGATCAGTTCGTCCTTGAGTTCGAACGGGCTCAAATTCGCCAGACTCCGATAATCCTTGCTCATTGCGCAGCTCCTTGTGATGGTCCTTGGTGGTCCTTGGGGATCGGTCAGGGGTGATCAGGCAAAGGCGATGACCAGCGGGCCCAGCAATGTGAGGAACACATTGGCCAGCGCATAGGTGATCGCAAACGGTGCCGTGGGAATCGAGTTGCCGGCCTTGTCCAGAATCTCGCCAAACGCCGGGTTGGCGCTGCGCGCCCCCGACAGCGAGCCCGCGAACACGGCCACGTTGTCATAGCGCAGCACGTACTTGCCGAACAGCATGGCGATCAGCAGCGGCACGATGGTCACCACCACGCCCAGCAGGAACAGCGTCAGGCCCTGCTGCATCACCGTGGTCACGGCCTGCTGGCCCGACTGCAGGCCCACCATGGCCACGAAGCCGGCCAGGCCCAGGTCGCGCAGCAGCGTGGAAGCGGCCGTGGGCATGTTGCCGAAAGTGTGCTTGCGGCTGCGCCACCAGCCGAACAGCAGGCCCGCCAGCAGGGCGCCGCCGCCGCTGCCCAGCGTGATGGGAATGGAGCCCAGGCGCAGCACCAGCAGCCCGATCAGCAGGCCCACCGTGATGCCCAGGCCATGGAAGACAAAGTCCGTCTTGTCGCTGGGCACGATGATGGGGCCCACCGACTGCGCAGCCTTTTGCACATCCTGCGGCGTGCCGAACAGCGTCACCACATCGCCCGGCATGACCATGGTGGCCGGCGCAATCGGCACCGGCGTGCCTGCGCGCATCAGCGCCACTGCGTATACACCGTGCTTGAACTCCTGCGACAGGCTGTCCAGGATGTCCTTCACGCTGCGGTTCAGGTACTGGTTGTTGGAGATGGCCACGTCGCGCCGCACCATCACCACGTCCATGCCCTCGGCGCCCTGCAGCTCCTCGCCCACCGAGGCGCCCAGCGCCACCACGGCCGCGCGCCGGCCCACCAGCAAGATGATGTCGCCGTCCTCCAGCGCCAGGCGGCCGTCCACGCCCACCATCGCGTTCCTGCGCTGTATGCGCTCCACCGTCACCGTGCCGCCGTTGGCGGTGGCGCTGGCCTCCAGCTCCGCCACGGTGCGGCCCGCCTGGCCCACGCGGAAAATGCGGCCCACCAGATCCGGCACGGCCGGTGACTCGCCGGTTCCGTACACGCGCACGCCCTTGAGCAGCTCCTGCTCGGCCTGGATCGCGTCCTCGCGGATCTTGCGGCCCGTCAGCCACTGCAGCACGTTCACGCACATGATGATGGCGCCGAAGGAGCCGAAGATATAGGTCACCGCATAGCCGATGGCCACATTGGCCTGCATGCGCTGCACCTCGTCGGGCGCCAGCCCCAGCTTCTCGATGGCAGAGCCCGCCGTGCCGATGATGGCCGACTGCGTCAGCCCGCCCGCTGCCAGCCCCGCCGCCAGCCCCTTGTCCAGATGGAACACCCGGGCGATCACCACCACCGTGACCAGCCCCGACACGGCCACCACCAGGGCCATCAGGATCTCCTTGACCGACTGCCGCCCCAGCGAACGGAAGAACTGCGGCCCGCTCTCGAAACCCACGGCATAGATGAACAGCGCAAACAGCACCGCCTTGATGCCCGAATCAATGGTCACCCCCACCTGGCTGATCAGCACCGCCGCCAGCAGCGACCCCGCCACGCCCCCCAGCTGGAACGACCCGAACCTGAACTTGCCCACCCAGTAACCGAGCGCCAAGGCCGCGAACAGCGCAATTTCCGGAGCCTGATGAAAGATGCTTCTGAGAAAGTCCACAGCCACCTCTGCTTCTGGGTTGAGGTCCACGGCGATGCAAGGCAGCGGGGAAACGGGAACGGCTGCCCGCGAAGGGCAGGGGGCTTGCGTGCGCGTGGACCTGGGGGAAACGGTGTGTCGCTATTAGAAAATGCCTATCGATATTTGATGAATGCGGTGGTTTCCGTATTCATCAATATTCAATTGGATATGGCGTTTCCATTGGCTTGCTTGAATCAATATCTTGTCGAAAACAGAGCCACTATTCATGACAAAAAGGAGTGGCGATGTAGGACTTGGCCGTCAGCCTGGAGGCGGCTTATGTCGTAGGACCTGGATAGGCAGGGCTGCACGGGCCGCCCTGCGCCTGGGCAGACCCTGTGCCATTCACGCTCTCAAAAAATGTCCGGCTCCGGCACAGCGCTTCCAAAACCCGTCTCCAGAAAATCAAAATCGCATCCCTCATTGGCCTGCAGGATATGGCGGCCGAACAGCCAGCCATAGCCGCGCTCGTAGCGCGCGGGCGGGGGAGTCCATGCGGCGCGGCGGGTGGCGAGTTCTGAGTCGCTGACTTCCAGGTGGATGCGGCGGGCGGGCACGTCCACCGTGATGCGGTCGCCCGTGCGCACCAGGGCCAGCGGCCCGCCCACGGCGGACTCGGGAGAGCAATGCAGCAGGCAGCCGCCGTAGCTGGTGCCGCTCATGCGGGCGTCGGACAGGCGCAGCATGTCTTTCACGCCTTGCTTGAGCAGCCTGGTGGGAATGGGCAGCATGCCCCATTCGGGCATGCCTGCGCCCTTGGGGCCGGCGTTGCGCAGCACCAGGATGTCTTCGCCGTTCACATCGAGATGGGGGTCGTCCACGGCCTGCTTGAGGCTGGGGTAGTCGTCGAACACCAGCGCGCGGCCCGTGTGGCGCAGCAGGTGCGGGGCGCAGGCGCTGGGCTTGATGACCACGCCGTCCGGCGCCAGGTTGCCGCGCAGCACGGCCAGCGCCCCTTCAGCGTAGATGGGGCGGGACAGGGGGCGGATCACGTCGTCCTGGTGGACCTGGCTGCCCGCAATGTTCTCGCCCAGGGTCTTGCCGTTGACCGTCATGGCCTCGGTGTCCAGATGCGGGCGGATGCGTTCCAGCAGGGCGCGCAGGCCGCCTGCATAGAAGAAGTCCTCCATCAGATAGCGGTCGCCGCTGGGCCGGATGTTGGCGATCACGGGCACGCGGCGGCTGAAGGCGTCGAAGTCATCGAGGCTGACCGGATGGCCCGCGCGCCGCGACATGGCGATCAGGTGAATGATGGCGTTGGTGGAGCAGCCCATGGCCATGGCGCAGGCAATGCCGTTCTCGAAATGCGCACGCGTGAGCATGCGGGCGGGCGTGAGGTCTTCCCACACCATCTGTACGATGCGGCGGCCGCACTCGGCGCTCATGCGGATGTGGTTGGCGTCGGCGGCCGGAATGGACGAAGCGCCGGGCAGCGCCAGGCCCACGGCCTCGGCAATGCCCATCATGGTGGCCGCCGTGCCCATGGTCATGCAGGTGCCGTGGCTGCGGGCAATGCCGGCTTCCATCTCGCGCCAGGCCTGCTCGTCCAGGCGGCCGGCGCGGCGTTCATCCCAGAACTTGAAGGCGTCCGAGCCCGAGCCCAGCACCTGCCCCTTCCAGTTGCCGCGCAGCATGGGGCCGGCCGGCAGGTAGATGAAGGGAAGGCCCATGGAGATCGCCCCCATGGCCAGCCCCGGCGTGGTCTTGTCGCAGCCGCCCATGAGCACGGCGCCGTCCACCGGGTGGCTGCGCAGCAGCTCCTCCGTCTCCATGGCCAGGAAGTTGCGATAGACCATGGTGGTGGGCTTGACCATGCTTTCCGACAGCGAGATGGCCGGCAGCTCCAGCGGAAAGCCGCCCGCCTGCAGCACGCCGCGCTTGACGTCTTCCACGCGCTGCCGAAAGTGGGCATGGCACTGGTTGGCATCGCTCCAGGTGTTGACGATGGCGATCACGGGCTTGCCCATCCAGTCCTCGTAGCCATAGCCCATCTGCAGCACGCGCGAGCGGTGGCCGAAGGAGCGGAAATCATCGGGGGCAAACCAGCGTGCGCTGCGCAGGGATTCGGGGGAACGTGTCATGGTTGTGGGGCTCCTCAGTAGCTGCCGGCGGTGGATGCGGGCCCTGGCGGGTTCGCGGCCAGCGGCCCTTTCCTGAAGCGCGCCGCCGCCGCATCCAGCCCGTCGCGCAGCAAGAGCGTGTCCAGCGCCACGGCCACGAACTGCGCGCCCAGCTCCAGGCATTCGCGCGCCCGTGCCTCGTCCACCATCAGGATCCCCGGCGCCTTGCCGCAGGCGCGGATGCGGGCGATGGCCTGGTCGATGGCCCGGTTCACCACAGGGTGGCGCGCCTGGCCCGGATAACCCAGGCTGGCCGACAGGTCGGCGGGGCCGATGAAGATGCCGTCCACGCCATCGACGGCCGCAATCGCCTCTATCTGCTCCAGCGCCTCGGCCGTCTCCACCTGCACCAGCAGGCACAGCTCGTCGGCCGCACGTGCCACATAGTCGGCCGTGCGCCCGAAGTTGGCCGCGCGAGTGGAACCGCCCATGCCGCGCATGCCCTGGGGTGCATAGCGCATGGCGCGCACGGCATCCCGCGCTTGCTGCGCGTTCTGCACAAAGGGCAGCAGCAGGGACTGGGCGCCCAGGTCCAGGTAGCGCTTGATCAGCACTGCATCGTTGCAGGCGGGCCGCACCACGGCATGCACGGGCAGGGCGCCCGGTGCGGGCAGGGCGGCGGCCACGGCCTGCAGCTGGCCCAGCATCAGCGGCACGTCGGTGGGCGTGTGCTCGGTATCGAGCAGCACCCAGTCGTAGCCCGCGCCGCCGATCATCTCGCAGACAAAGGGGGAGGGAATGGTGGACCACAGGCCGATCTGCGGGCGGCCTTCGCGCAGCGCGCGCTTGAACGTATTGGCGGGCAGCATGCTCATGGGGACTCTCCTGAAGCTGTTCACTGGACCTGGATGTTTCCCTTGCGCACCACCTCGCTCCAGCGCGCCACCTCGGCGGCGATGAAGCTGGCGGCCTGGGCGGGCGTGCCCGGCGTGGGCTCGTTGCTCATGGCGGCCAGCCGGGCCACCACCTCGGGCTCGGCCAGGAGGGACTGGCAGGCCTGGTTGAGCCGCTCCACCACATCGGCCGGCATGCCCGGCGGCCCCGCCAGGCTGGTCCATGAATAGTTGACGACCTGCGGCTGGCCGGCCTCGGCCATGGTGGGCACATCGGGCAGGGCCGCCAGGCGCCCCTCGCCTGCCACGGCCAGCGCACGCAGCTTGCCCGCCTGCGCAAAGCCCACGGCCGAGGTGGCGGGCACGAACAGCAGGTCGGCCTGGCCGCCCATCACATCGGTCATGGCGGGCACATCGCCCTTGTAGGGAACGTTGTTGAAGCTCACGCCGGCCGCCTGGCGCAGCAGCTCCGTCGTCACATGGCTGGACGAGCCAATGCCCGTCAGCGCCACATTCACCGTGCCGGGGCTGGCCCGGGCCAGGGCCACCACATCGGCCACCGAAGCGACCTTCAGCCTGGGCGAGGCCAGCAGCAGCATGGGCACGCGTCCCAGCATGGCAATGTGCGTGAAATCCCGCCGCGCGTCGTACTTCACGTTGGAATTGACCAGCTGGTTGATGGCATGCGTGCCCGGCCCGCCAATCACCAGCGTGTAGCCATCGGCCCGCGCCCGCGCCACGGCCTCGGAGGCCAGCGAGCCATTCACGCCGGGCCGGTTCTCCACCACCACGGGCTGGCCCAGGCGCTGCGACAGGCGCTCTCCCACCAGCCGGCCCACCACATCGGTCTGGCCACCAGGAGGGAAGGGAATCACCAGCGTGATCGGCCTGACCGGCCAGGCAGCCTGGGCCTGGGCGTGTGCCGGGGCCAGCATCGAGGCCGGAGCCAGGGCCGCAGCCAGCAGGCGCGCCATTGCGCTGCGGCGGTTGGAGAGCGAAGGGCGCATGGTGGTCTCCTCTTGAATGATTGCGCAATCATTTCAAGCAAAGGCAGCGCTCTCCATTCGGACCTACGAGGGGAAACAATCAGACCGTGCTGATGGACATCATCGTTAACATGAGCACGCAATCATCCTCAAGCCGCCTCTCCATCGCCATTCCAGGCAAAGGCCTCGCATGACCCTCCGCACCCTGCGCAACGCCAATGCGCCCACGCTCAAGGACCTGGCCCGCATTGCCGGCGTGTCGCCCATCACCGCCTCGCGCGCGCTGCACCGGCCTGAACTGGTGGCCGAGGCCACGCGGCTGCGCGTGGTGCAGGCCGTGGAGCAATCGGGCTACGTGCCCAACTCCCTGGCGGGCGGGCTGACCTCGCGCCAGACGCGGCTGGTGGCGGCCATCGTGCCCTCGGTGGGGCACTCGCTGTTTTCCGACATGCTCGATGCGCTCATCCACACCCTGGCCGCGCAGCGCTATGAAACCACGCTGGGCATCTCCAGCTATGACCCGGAGCATGAGGAAACCTGGCTGGCCGCCATGCTCAGCCGCCGCCCGGACGGCATCGTGCTCACCGGCACCGAGCACACGGCCCGCACGCGGCGCCTGCTAGTCAATGCCGACGTGCCCGTGGTCGAACTCTGGGACTACCAGCCCCATCCGCTGGACATGGTGGTCGGCTTCTCGCAGGAAGACGCGGGCCGCGCCGCCTTCCGTCACCTCGCCGCCTGCGGCTACCGGCGCCCGGCCATCCTGCGCGCCGATGACAGCCGCGCCGCCCGCCGCGCCCTGGGCTTCACCCGCGCCGCCGCGGAAGCCGGTGCCCCGGTTCCCGCGCAAATCGTCTTCTCGGAAGCCATCCCCCAATCCGGCCGTGGCCGCGATGCCTTGAACGCCCTGCGCGCCCAGGCACCGGAGGTCGATGCCGTCTTCTGCAGCTCCGACGCGCTGGCGCAAGGCGTTCTCTCCCACGCCCACGCACTGGGCCTGCGCATGCCAGAGGAATTCGGCGTGCTGGGCTTTGGCGACCAGGCCCTGGCGCTGGACGCCTGGCCTGCCCTCTCCACCGTGCGCGTGGACGGCGCCGCCATCGGCCGCCTGGGCGCAGAGGCGCTGATTGCGCGCATGGCCGGTGGCGTGGCGGCGGCCGCGCAGGATGTGGGGTTTGAGGTGGTGGGGAGGGGGAGTACACGTGGGCACCAAGATGCGCGCTGAACGACTGTTGCAGTGACGATGTACCAATATTTGGATATATCGGTACGTCATCTGGAGAACGCCATGAGCCGAAACACATCCGTGGCCCTGGGGCCGCACTTCACGGAATTCATTGATGCCCAAGTCCAAGGCGGGCGCTATGGCTCCGCCAGTGATGTGGTCAGAGCCGGGTTGCGGCTGCTGGAAGAGCACGAAATCAGGGTGAAGGCATTGCAAGAGGCTCTGAACGCTGGCCGTCAGTCCGGCGAGCCGCGCCCGTTTGACAGCGAAGCGTTTTTGAGCCGCATGCACGCAAAGCATGGATAAGCCCTACCGACTGTCGCCGCTGGCCGAAGCCGATCTGGAGGAAATCTGGCTCTACACGCTCAGGCACTGGTCGGTTGAGCAGGCAGGCTCCTGCCTTCGCAACCTTGTGGAGACATTCGAGGGATTGGCCAAGAGCACGAAGCAGGGCCAGCAGGCCGGCGCCCAGTACCAGCCAATGCTCGCCGGCAAGGCCGGGCCGGATCCTGTTCCCCTGCCATGAGCGCGGGCGCCAGGGCGACGGCGGTCCGGCCCGGGCGCCTGCGCCAAGGGTAGGCGTATTACGACGCACAGGAAGGCGTTGGCCCGATGGCTGTACCGAGGGCCACACCGCATCCTGAAGGCGTTACGGACCAAAGCCCCACCATGAACACAGAACTGCTGGACCCCCCACGTACCGAGCTGGCCGCTGGCGCAGGCACGCTTGAGCCTTCTTTCCTGCATGTGCCGCTCTACGAGCGCCTGGCCAACCATCTGCCCACCGAACAGGAGCGCCAGGCTGCTGCGGACTTCCTGCACGGCGTGATCGCCGAGACCTCTGCCGATGCCGATGGCCTGCCGGACAACCCGGAGCACCTGACCGACTGGATGCGTGCCAATGTCGAGAAAGTGCACGCCCAGTACCAGGCCTACCTGGCAGAGCGCAAGGCGGGTGCCGCTCGCCGCTACTTCGGCAACCGCGCCCATGCCCTGTACTTCCTGCGCAATGTGGCACCTACCAAGCTGGTGGACGGTTCCTGGCTCTACGGCCTGTGCGCGCACGCGGGCAACTCACGCATGTCGGACCTGGTCACCACCTATGTGGAAGAACTGGGCGACGGCATGGCCGACAAGAACCACGTCAAGCTCTACCGGGAGCTGCTGGCCAGGTATGGCCTTGACCCCGTGGAGGACCTGCCCGACCACCTGTACCGGCAGGGGCTGGTACAGCTGGCGCTGGGCTGGAATGCGCAGCAGTTCCTGCCCGAGATCGTGGGATTCAACCTGGGCTATGAGCAATTGCCGCTGCACCTGCTTATCACCGCCTACGAACTCAATGAACTGGGAATAGACCCCTACTACTTCACGCTGCATGTCACCGTGGACAACGCCGACACCGGCCATGCCCGGCGCGCCTGCATTGCCGCCTGGGAGAACGCGCCGCGCATTGACGATGGCGGCGAATACTGGCGCCGCGTACGCGCGGGCGCCCGGCTGGCAGACACAGGCACCAGCACGCTGGACGTGATCAGGTCCTTCGACATCGAAGCTGAGGTGGTGCGCATCCTGGCGCGCAAATCGCCTTCCGGGCATGGCGCGCACTCGGACTTCTGCAAGGTGGCCGGCCGCAGCGTCAATGACTGGCTGTCCCGTCCGCAGGACATGCCTGCTTTCTTGGCCGCGCTGGAGCAGGCACGCTGGATACAACGCAACCGGCCTGCGGAGGAAAGCCGCTTCTGGCAACTGCTGCAGGGCGAGCGGGCAGAGATGTTTGGTGTTTTCTCCCCCTATGAGCTGCAAGTCATTCATGACTGGCTGCGGGGGCCGGCCAGTGCGGATGGCGCATCCTTCGAATCCGTGGCCGAGCCCGGCAAACCGGCGCGGCGCATGAGCTTTCGCGTGGCCGAGCGCCTGCGCTCATCCCGTGGTGCGCGGCCGGACCCGGGCCGCAGCGCGCAGGAGCTGGACACAGACCTGATGCTCTTCGAGCAGCGCTACCCCACGCTCGATCCAGCGGCCCAGCATGAGTTGCTGGTACAGGCCATGTCACCGGGCCTGCACTGGACGCCCCTGGGCCTGCGCGCCACCCGCCTGTTCCTGGGCCGGTAGGCCATTCGACCCTCTTTTACCTACCCGGGAAAAATCATCGGGTCATTGGGCAAGACGGGCTTGCTCTTTGATCCATTCCCGGCTTTTGCCACGCACGCACCAGGCGGGATTCTTTACCCAGTCTGTGAAATAAATGGTGGGGTGGTCTTCCAGAATATTGCAGCGTGTATAGCCTAATTTTGGCATGGCATAGTATTGCAAAGGAGTTATTACAAGAAGACAAGTAATCATGATCACTACTCCCGTGATTGTGGTAATCGTGAAAATGCGCTCTGAGATTTTCAGGATACTTGATCTGCAAGGAATTGATCTTTGTACAAGAAAAATAATTCCTGTGATTGACATTATTGGGAAATACGCCACTAGCAAACTGGATGGTGTAATTCTTACGGATGGAGCGGAATTTTTCAGATCAATTATTGTGTTTAGAAATGAGTATTTTGTACTCCATATTGATAGTGCTGAAACCAATAGAAGGGAAGGAATGCCATGGATTAAAGATTTTCTGAACTCGGTCAGATTATTTTCTTCCACTTAAATATCCATATTTTTTTGGTTAATAGGTGCCAGCAGATTGCTGGACTTTCCCGAGAGTTTGTCTTTGTTTTTCTTCTTTTGCTTCTGTTGCTTAACTCTCTCAGGTTGATGGCGCTATCTCTGATTTCCCTTTGTCATACCACCACTCAGGTGGATACGCCTTGGACGACATTTCACCGAGATCCATGGTCTGAATCATTGGGCAGGCGAGCTTGCTCATTGACCCATTCCCGGCTTTTGCCGCGCACGCACCAATCCGGATTCTTTACCCAGTCCGTGAAATATATGGTGGGATGATCTTCCAGAATGTTGCAGCGGGTATAGCCAAGTTTTGGCATGGCATAGTATTGAAAAGGCGTAATTGCAAAAATACAAAAAAACATAATAAAAACTCCTGCGGCTATGGCGGATAAAAAAATACGCGTTGGGATTTTTATGGCGTCTTCCATGCAAGGGATTGCTTTTTGTATTGCAATGATAATTCCTGTGATTGAAATTATTGGCACACACAACGCAATTGGTTCAAATGGTGTGATTCTTACTGATGGTGCGAGTTTATTCAAATCATTTACGGTTTCGCATAGAGAATAGAAAATACTCCAAATTGACATTGCTAGAAGCAGCAGAAAAAGTGGAATACTCCATATTATTGATTTTCTGATTTCGGTTAAATTTCTTTTTTCCATTTCAAGACTAATAAATTTTTGCGATTGATAGGAGATGGTAAGTTTTTAGGATGGTTCTGAGGTATTTCTTTGATCTCTGTTGTTTCATGATTGCCACTCAACTGTTCTGTGACGAGAGCGTCAGTATTAACGCGGTATATGCCAGAAGGTGTGCTGTTTGTCAAAATTTTTAATGAAGTAATAACATTTTTCTTTATTTCCCAACTTTTATCGATTCCATTTAAAGTTATCCCGGTAAAAAGTACCATTAAGGCCATGGCACCTAAAGAAAAAACAGCAATAGTGGTTACGCTTGCGACAAAAATTCCCGCCCCTATACCAACCATCGTCGCCAACCCCGCCTTGACCGCTTCCACTCCAATCCCTCCCACAAGGTCATGCATGGTTTTCTCGTCGTTGAAGATGAAGTCCAATGTCTCCACGCCGATGCCAACGACCAAGCTCAACATGAAGCCCCCTCTGGCCACGCCTTGAAGGCCGCGCATACCCAGACCCATCTGGACCATGCGGGGATTGGTGGTGAGAAAGCGCGTGCCCTGCAGCAGATTGCCGCGAAACCCGGCTCGGCCCGTGATGATGATATAGGTGCCTTTGGGCGTCGCCTTGACATAGGTGCGCGCACCGGCAAGGCGCAATGCAATCAGCGTTCTGGTGAACAGGTAGGCGTCATTGGCCAGCATGGAGGCGGGGATGGTCCAGGGTTTGCCGGCATTGGGGCTGGCCGTCTGCGTCCAATACTTGCCCAAGGCGCTTTGGGCCAGGATGGCGCGCAGGCTGGCCTCCAGGCGTGGGTCATTGCGCGACCTGTCTTGCAGGACGCCTAGGAACTCTTGCGGCGTGAGTACCACCACGTCCACCTGCTGGCTGTCCATGGCACGGGTGATCTGCCTGTTGAAGGCCTTTTCATATCTGATATACGGGCGGGTGAGATCGGTGGATGGTGCCATGGCCTGCAAGCGAATGGTTAATGGAATGAATAAGTAAATGGTGGTTTGCCAAATGCCAGAAAAATCACAAACGCAGGCCTCCCATCAGGCCTGTGAGAAATCAGGTCCGATCAAGGTATGGGAGTGGGAATTGCGCGTTCGCAATCATTCCCAAGGCCAATGTCAATCAATGGCCTGGGAATTCCGTTGTGGGAGTCCGGCTATTTGATTTCTTGGGTATCTGGAAGTCAAGCAGAAAGGCTTGTGGCTGATTATTTTCAGATTATTCCTAGATGCATATGCGAGATGCACGCCTTGAGTGCAGTCGATATGGAGTTGGAATGGGGAAGAGGGCGGTGGCAAGGCTTTGCCAGTCAGTGCAGCCATTTGCCCCAGTGGGCGCAGGCCAGCCGGCACCGCCGTGCTGCGGGCCTTTGCGGCCACAGGCACGGCACCGTGGCGATGCGGTCATGAAGACCCGGTATAAGGAAACTGTGCGCAGCGGGCTGGCGGTCCATATCCTCGGGTGCCGAGCGAGCGCGGCAGCACAGCCCCAACCGCAACGGCCAGCCGCCATCATCCAGCCCGGTCACAATCTCGTATATCCATGACAGCCGGTGAAAAATTGAAGGCCTGGGCACGACGCATCAAGCGCGATGGCGTCACCCTGTGGTTTGCCTGCAAGAGCCCGCAGACGCCCTGGTATGCCAAGGCCCTGGGCGCCTTCGTAGTCGCCTACGCCCTGAGCCCCATCGACCTGATCCCTGACTTCATCCCCGTGCTGGGCTATGTGGATGACGTCCTGTTGCTGCCCGCGCTGATCTGGCTCACCGTGCGGCTGCTTCCCCCGGCCGTGTTGGCCGACAGCCGCCAGCAGGCCGAGGCCTGGATGCAGACCCAAGGCTGCAAGCCCCGAAGCCGTGCTGGAGTCGCCCTGATGGTATGCGTCTGGCCATGCGTTTGCGTGGGGGCCTTCCTTGCGTTCCGAGGGCGCTGGGGTCTTTGAGCGCGGCGCTTCGCCGGGCTGAGCTGCGGCGGGCGGGCAATACAAGGATGCGGGAGCTGCGCCTGAGCGCTGTATCATCTCGCCCAGGTGCTGAACACACCTTCACAGGCGGTCACGCCACACTCCCGAAAGCAGTTGGACGTACTCACAGGAGGCCTTATGGCTGCTTTCCTTGCGGGCGTATCAATGCCCGAACCCTCTCCCCATCCATTGCATGGCTCCGTGCTTCTGGCGCATGAGCATTCCTTTGTTTCAGCCGCCAAGCGCGCTCATTGAGGAGTTGCCATGCTGTACTTTCAACTTTCCGAGCCGGAGTACAACAGCCTGCGGCGCGTGCAGGATCAGTTGGGTCTGATTTCCAGTTTGATCATTGGCGCCTACCCGGGGCATGCCTTGGAGCCGGTGACTCCTGGTCAATTGCTTGCATTTATTCAGGCGCAGGAAGAGGCACTTGAGGGGGTGATGGGGGGATTGAGTGAGCGCGGGGTGGTGCGGGGGATGGATTGACTGGGTGCTGCGCTGGGAGGCCACGCATGATATGCGTGGCCTTTCTAGGTGGTTTGGGGCTGCTAGCGGGGGTTGGAGCATGTGGAGAGAGCGTCTGTTGAGGACTGCTATCGGCCCAATGCAGTGCAAAAAATCAACAGGAAACGGTTAAACAACTGTTGCATTCAATATGAGACTAAACGGTGCGTGGGATTGAGGAGAGAAAATCTCTCACGTGGAGGTTCCATAGATGACACGCTCAGCAAAAAACCTCACCAACGGAACAAATTCCTCAATAAGCCCTTCCGAGTCGCTCAATGGAATATGACACTCCTCTCGACTATATCGATCGCTGGAGTGAACGATTGCATTTCGGATGTGTTTAAGAAGTTTTGCTGAATTGGATAGCGCATGGCCCTTTTGAGGCGATACGTGAAGTTGTTCGCCAAATATCTTGCGTTGTTTAGTGTAGACCTTCTCGCCAGCCAAAGTCTCAAATTTTTGAATAAAGTCAATAAGGTCTACCTCTTCAACGAAGCGCTCAAGGACGTTTCGCAGCATTTCCGTTTCGTCAGACCGTGAATCTTGGCCACGAACAGTGGAGATAACTTTGTCGAGGGACTCTCGGGTTACATGAAAACCGGGATTATTGAGAATCGCAGTCAATCGGTCATGCAGCAAGAGTTCCGATACCCGTAGAAAATAGTATTCAAGTACGTGGTAGTAGGCTAGATAGCTTTGACTGGGAAATGGGCTGGCCTTTGCAACCTTGTAGTAGCTAATAACATTCTCATCGTAAATAGCATGCGGAATGGAATTATCTTCTCCGGTTGCAATTGGATATCGATGCTTCAGGCGCGGTTTGCGGGGTTTCCAGAGCGAAAGACAGTCATCCTGTTCGACAGCAATTTTAAAAAGGCTGGCTCGGAATGCCGATTGCGCACGCACCTTTAGGTCGGTCGGCGTTTTACGTGCTTTGATTGTGTAGACGGCTGTAGTGGGCATCCACAGAATATGTGAAGGGCGTCGAACGAATATTTCATTTACTAAGAGGCGCTTCTTGATGCGTGAGTTGAAAAATTCCTCGTAAGCGGGAGAGTCAAAAAACGCCAAGGCAAATGTTTGACTTGATATGCCAATAATCACAGTATTGCCCAGCCGGTCCGTAAGCGTGTATTGGTCTGGCGAGAGTATTGAAACAGGCGCCAGACGCGCAGCCATGACTTCCACTGAGTTGTTGTGTTGTAAGGTTCGAGTTTCCGCATCAAAGGAAAGACTGCGGGCACGTTGATAGCGATGAAATGCTTCACGCCATTCATCGTCGAATTTGATCTTGACGGGTCGAGGATCACGTGTTACGTGTACTTCGTCATCTACAACCGCACAAGATAGTCCAAGTGCTTCTAGACGTTTTTGTACATGATTAGCGAGAGTCATTTTATGGAAAAGTGTTGGAATTTAACCGCGCAGCAAAGCAATGTGGTCTTGTATGAATTGGTAAATTTAAGGCACTGAAGCCTCTTTAGGCACTAGCCGCAATTGGTATTGTTGCAAAAAAGTATAAACCCTCTATCGAGGGGCCGCCTTTAGATCTAAATCAGAAAGACTTCTTAGGGTCGGTGGCAGCCCGCTGCGAGGAGCTGTTGGCGGTCAGAAACGGACGGGCCGCAGTGCATCGCCGAACGATGGCTTCAGGCTGAATTCACATACTACTAACTGCCAAAGAGTTTTCATCGCGACAAGATATTCCTAGATATACCAGTATTTGCGATATTGCAGACCATTCTTCCCAAGTTAAATACATTTGATTTGGTACTAGGTTGACGGCTCATTTCTAAAACCACTGAAGTGCAGCGACTGAAATGCCCTGTACATAAATTGATCCAGCCGCGCCGACGGCAGAAGGTTTGGGTCCGACTGCAGGATGCCACAAATCGTGCACCCACTCTTTCCCCTCATTTGAGAGCCCATCATACCAATCAGGAGAGAAGTGACAGTTTTCAGAGGTTAGCAGCAAAAGAGCAGCTACCGCTCCCGAAATATCAGAGGTCGGCAATGTCCTGATCGAATTCGCCAGTTGCTCAGTTACTTTTGCGCTGTAGTCAAGCCATGAAAGGAGAAAGTAACTTTTTTCGTTCGCAGCAAATGACAATAACGCGGCTGTCTGCGGCACACGTGGCGAGAAGTCAAGATTTTGAATCTTAGTACCATTTATGTCTTCAAGAGGAGCCCAAGCCGCCGCGCATTGAATTGGGAACCTTCCATTGAATTCAATCAATAGCCCGTGGCACTCAGTCCATTTTTCTTTTTCGAGAGCAGCATCGTAAGTAGTCTTATGCTGAGTTATGTCTTTGAGACCTAAATCATTTGCATAGCTTTGTTTCGCTATAAACGCCCTTATCGACTCAGGCATTTGTGCAACCATAGCAGCGTGTAGAGGCCCACGGCTCACTGCCCGCAATTTAGTGAAGTACTCCCATGCAATCGCTCGGTAGCTGAGAAGAAAGCATTGTTGTTGACTTCCGGTAAATTCCACATCTTCTAGCGCGGCGAAGACGTGCTTGTCATGATGTGCGCAGAACCCAGGAAATGTCGATGCAGTCCGCCATCCCAGCAATTTGGGAACTAGCCTTCCCCGTGCGGCATCAAGAGATTTAATGCTCGGAATGTACGAATAGACGTGACTATTGCGTGCGATCGCCCCGAGACTCCCCGAACGGGAAACTGTGTGGGAAGCGATAACCTGTCCTTTGCAATCTTTCAAACAGCCGAAGGGGGCTAGGCAAGTCTTCTTCGGATCGTAGTTCTTCAGTTGCACGTCCAATTGAGAGGGGTGTGTAATTGGAATTACTTCAATGCCTCCATGACATTTCTTGTACTTTTTATTTGACCCACAGGGGCACGGATCATTGCGACCTGGCTCTTTTGATTTACGGGCTGCATCAAACATATTAATGTTGTCTTAGAAAATATCTAATTAAATATTCAGAACTTTACAACAATTTCTCAGAGTCGAGTGCATATCTGAACAGTGAAATTGTGATTCGCTAGCGCTAAACCCTTGACTGCTTGGAGAAGTGGTGTGAGCTTGAGATCCTCGGCCATTTTTAGCTGATCAGTATCTTTTCACCATCCTTCCAGAGGATCAGGTCCACGTACCATCAGGCCCGCCACCACCGGTTTCTTTGACGCCGTAGCCGCGCCTCCGAAATCCCTCACCCACCAGCGTTTCAAACTCCCGCCATGGCATGTTTTGCAACGCATCCGCGCTGGAGCTGGACGAGGTGGTTTCGAACAACTGCCTGCGGCGGCGTTGGCGCACGGCGGAAATGGCCGCGCCGGCCAGGCAGATGAGGGGCAGGATGTATTGGCCCCCGATAGCCAGGCCCTGCCATATGGCCGTGGTGGCCAATTGGCCTATTTGCTGCGGGCTTTGTGCTGCAGGCAAGGGGCGGACGGCAATGGAGTGCAGCACCATGTAGCTGGTGAGTGCCAATGCAATGCCGGCCCACCAGGGCAGCATGGCGATCAGATCCATGAGGTCTTCTGCCGTGCTGGTCTTTCGTTTTCTTGCCACTCCCGCTCCTCCATCGTTCAAATTGCCGAACATTTTGCAACATTTATGGGTGAGGCGAATTCCTGTGCCAATGGGTGCGGTGAAATCAAGAGAAATTGACATTCACGATGTCTTCTGGCTGGCGATGAATGCGTGCAATGCGCTATTGATTGCATAGCAGGTGGTGTATGCCTGGTCTGCAAAATTCCTTGTCTTGTCATTTGGGGCAATGGATTGATCGTGCTCATTGCCATGGGTCGCGCAGGGGACAGGCTCCTTGGAGTGTGAGAGAGCAGTCCGGCTGCTGTCCTTATCCCCAGTGCTGTATGAATTTGTGTCACTTGTTTGGGGGACATACAGGGCCACGGTGGCTACCTAGCATCCGGTCGACTGGAGCGCAAAAAGGGGGGCGGGCGATGACTGCGGTGCGGTCATTTCTTCAACGCCGCCGCTTGTTTGCACACCGATTCGAGGCCGAATCCGGCCTTTCACCATCAGGAGCCTTCGCCATGTCCGACTCTGCAAATTCAACGAATGCATTCACACCGTCTGCCGATATCTACAAGGGAATTTCCGTTCTCAGTTCAGAGGACTGGATCGGGCTGACGACGTTCTTCGAGTCTGCAGTCACCGACAACCCGACCACCACGGAGCTGATGCGCGCCATGCTGGGCATGCAGAAGCAGGATGCTTTCAGGCCGGAGTTTTCCGAAGCGGTGGAGCTGTTCGTCACGCTCAAGGGTGTCGGCCAGAAGTTCAAGGCCGATGTGCAGGACAAGATGCTGACGCTGGCCGACGATATCGTTCAGTACAACGATGTGGCGGCAACCACCTATGAGCGGTTGATCGAGCTGGTGGACCGTTTCGATCTGGAGGGAGCGCCTACCCCATCGGCGGAGCCGGCGGTGGAAGCGAAATGGAAGGCACTGGTCAAGGTTTGGGAAAGCGATACGCCCAGCGGGCGGTCGGAGCAGATCAAGCGCAATTTCAGCAGCGCGCTGGAGCAGTTGATTGAAGACGCCAATGCGCGATCGGTGCGTGCCTTCGCGCTGCAGAACTCCATTCTTGACAACGGCAACGGAATACTGATGCGCCTGAATGCCTGCAAGACCGCGTTCAATGGACAAAAGCAGAAGTTCACGACCACTCTGGGCGCCGAGGGTGCTGCCAACCAGAAGCTGAAGGCCGCCGTGGAGAAGCTGGAGAACGACTTGAAGGCCCTGCGCCGCAAGGAAAAGGATGAGGTCATCGTGCTGTCCACGTCTCCGGCCTATCTGGCGATTCCGCTTTTCGGGCCGCTGATTCTGGCGGGGGTGGATATCGGTGTGGGTGCGGACCTTGCGGTCACGCGCAGGAAGATTGCCGAGAAGGTGGATGAGGTGAGAACCATCCAGGCCACGATGGCCACGAACGAGCGCTTCATCGGCTACTACAACCGAAGCAATGATCGCTTCGACAGCATCAGCAAGAGCATTGAAGACCTGGGTCCCAAGCTCAAGACGCTGGGCGAGGCATGGCGTGCGATTTCTGCCGATCTGGGCAACATACACAAGGTCTTGAGCACCACCGGCCGCAAGTCCCTGCAAGGGGAAAACTGGTTCAGCCTGACGGTGGTGCTGGGAACGGCCAAGAAGGGCTGGGCGCGTGTCGCCGGACAGGCAGACCATTTCCGCCGTTTTGGCGGCACGCCGAAGAAGGCGCAGAGCGTGGACCAACTGGTGGAGCTTGCCAGCAAGAAGGCAGCCTGAGCGGTCTGCTCCGGCCTTTGTCCCACCGCTGCACAGGTGCAGTGCCTTACCTGGAACCACCCGCCATGACTTCAGCAATGACTCCCGCGCTCACTTCCGCGATGACTCCCATTGAATTGCGGACCCTGATCGATCGCTACCGTGCCGAGGGCCTGGTGCCGCCAGGGCCGCTGGTATGCAGCGGTGGCCGCGCGCCGGACGGCAGCTTCAATCCCTTCGGCATCGTGGCCGATCTGGTGGTGGACCTGAAGGTGTCGCTGGACGAGGCCGACGCGGCTGGCCTGCAGGCGCTGGACATCCATGCCGATACCGTGGTGGTGCCCGAGGGGTTCGACAGGCGGCTTGACGGTGCGGTGCGGCGGCTGACGGTGGTTGCCCGCCGCATTGTTTCCGAAGGTACGACGGTTCTGAGGATGCTGCATGACGCGGACAACGAGCTCAGCAGGGTGCGCATTTTCGTGGAAACCGTGGAGGGCCGGTTCACGCTGTACGGCGGCCCCACGCGCGACACCCCTTATGCGCTGGAGGGGGCCTGGGACACGGTGGCGCGGCCGCAGTTCAGCAATTTCCTGTGGCAGGACAACCGGGCTGTGGTGAAGCACACCCCCGTGCCGCCCGGCCTGCTGGAGCATGGCGAGCCGATGCACAGGGTGCTGGCCGCGCTGTTTGCCCTGAGCGCCGGCATGGCGGGCAGGCCCGGCCATAGCGACCACAGCGCGGCCGAGCTGGCGTTGTGCCATGAGGCGCTGGGCTGGATCACGCGCTGGTCAGGGGTCGAGTCCGGGTTTGGCGAGTTGATCCAGGCGGCGGGTTCGCTGCAGCGTCTGCTGCCGGTCATGGACGTTGACGGGCTGGCCAGGCCGATTCCTGATCTGAGCGCCGGCAGCTATCTGTCGCTGGCCAAGGCCCGGCAGGAGGTGATGGCGGCCATGGAGGCCCACCTGCGCAGCCTGCGCGCCAGCGGCGAGCTGGCAGGTGCCGTGGGCAGCGTCGCGCAGGCGTTTGCAGACCGGGACACATTGGACCTCAAGACGCTGGAGGCACGTTGCACCGAGCTGGAGCAGCGGCTGATTCAGCAGATCGAGGCCCTTGACCGCGCCGCACGCACGGTGCGCCAGGAGGAGCTTGAAGCGGAACTTTCCGCCATGCGGCTCAAGCTTGAAAGCGACGTTGCCCAGATCGTGCGCACCGTGAAGATGAGCCTGGAAATCGCCTTTGGCGTCATCGCAGTCGCGGGCAGTGTGGCCGCCCTGTGCGTGGGCGTGCCGCCCGACCCGAAGGCGTTGACCGAGACCGGTCAGAAAGGCGTGCTCGGCCTGAAGGATTTGTACGGGCAGGCCAAGACGCTCGGCGGCAGCATAGACGGCCCGCTCAAGGCGCTGAAGGCCCTGGGCCAGTCGTTTGCCATTCCGCTGCAATGGGCCAGGCACAACTCCAGCACGCTCAAGAATCTGGTGGATCCCGCCAAGGGCGCATTGAATGCGGTGCTGCCGGTGATCCGTGGGCCGCTGGGCGGGCTGGATGTCGAGGGGATTTCCCGGGAGCTGGGCGACACCATGCGTGCACTTGCGCTCATGCCGGATGCCAATGAAGCCAAGGCCGCCTGGACGGTGCTGGAGAACGATGCAGTCAACCGGCTGGATCTGGTGCTTGCCACGGAAGGCACCGAGGCGGCCGTGCGCAACGCTGCCAATACCCTCAAGACACAGGTGCAAAAGGTGGCCGTCTATGGCCGCCTGCTGGCTGAGCAAAGCGCATCCAAGAATGCCATTGCCCGTGAGCTTGCCACGCTCAAGCTGGAGTACGTTGCGGTGATCGGCAAGCGCAGGCGCCTGCAGGCGCTGGAGCAGCAGGCGCTGACAGAGCTGGAGCGCAGCGCGCGGCTGCAGGGCGAAATCACCCTCAGGGCAGAAAGTGCGCGCCGCGGCTTCTTCGTGGACTGCTTCGGTGTCCGCGCCGCACAGGCCTACGAGACCGGCAAGCAGCCCGGCCACCGTCTGTCGATGCCAGGTACGGCCGCTGCCATGGCAGATGCACACGCCACCTTGCTGGCAGACCACGCCAGCGCGCAGGCGGCCAATGCGAGGACCAAGGGGGATTTGCGGCGGGAATTGCGGGTCACTGATGCCGCGCTGCTGCAGCAGCTGGCGCATGGGCAGCCCATCAGCCTGTCCATTGCCACCAGCCATCCGGCACTGGCCAGCTACCACCGCATCCGCCTTTCGTCGGTGCAGGCCTGGCTGGAGTTTGCCGATGCCTCGGCCCAGCGCATCAATATCGACATGGTGACCGGAAGCGACTTTCACGACAGCACGGGCAACGGGGACGAGAGGCTTTTCTGCTCGCCCCTGAAGATCAACTTCACCTACGCCGGCGACCAGATCGAGTTCTCGCAGCATCTGGGAGATGTCTGCCCGACGCCGTTCACGACGTGGCTGATCGAAGTGCTGGAGCCCCGACAGATGCCGGCAGCGCCTCGGGCCCTGCGCCTGTTGATGGCCGGCACTGCCGCCAGATGACCCGGCTTCTGTGGCTGCCCGCCGCTGCCACGGCGCTGTGCTGCGGTGGCGCCATGGCAGCGAGCTGCCGCGTCGAAGCCGAGCCCGCGCGTGAGCCAGTCGCACGGCAGGTATGGACCGATATCGCCGAGTTCTCGTTCCTGACCGGGCTTGATCTGGACGATGCCAGCGGCCGCATGACGCTGGTAAGGAATCTGGAGAGCATGCAGTCGTTCCCTGCGCTGAAGGCGGCATCGGCCGCTTGGGGCACGCTGCGTGCTCGTATCGACGGGCTGGCCGATACGGTGCAAAAGCTGGGGCAGGCCGTGGGGCGTTTGCAGCAGCTGTGCGACCAGCTGGATGCCGTTTCGCTGGCCCCCGACGCACCGCTGGACGAGGCCCGGTGGAATGCGGGTGTCGCAGCCGTCGAGACGGAGATGGATACGGCCATTGCGGCGGCTGCACCCGTCGTGGCGCAGCTGGAAAGTCATGCCTCGCTGCTTCGCGTGGCCGCCGCGCACCATGCCAGGCAGCCGCCACCGGCAAACGCGGTGGTCCGCCTTGGGCCCGCGCCGCAGGCGATGGCAACGGAATTCAGCACCCTGGCGTTGCGCTGGCGGGCCGTGGCCTCCGACCTTGCAAATGCTCGCCGCATCTTGCCGGTGAGGCCGGTGCGCGGCTCGTCTGCGCCCTTGATCGCCATGACGGCCGCCATGCGGGAACTGGCGCGGATCTCCGCCGAGGCGCACGCGCTCTCGGCCCAGCGGCTCAGCGATGCGGATTTTCGGCGCTACGAGACGGGCGACTACCTGTACGACCAATGCCCCATGCTCAAGGACCGCCAATGGGTCGGGCTGCAGAACCTGTATTGGAGCGAAAGGCGCAACGCGGTAGCGCTGCTGCAGGGCACGGGCCTTGTGTCGCCCCCGGGGCTGTACAACGTCAAGCCATGGCAGATTTCCTTCCCGGCCATGATTGTGGGCGCCGACAGATGGAGGTTCCTGCGCACCGGCAAGGGCTACTGGCTGGTCCAGAATGCGGCGTTCGGACCGGGCACCATGGCGCTCGATGTCACCAGCGTGGCGGGGAAACCGCATCTTGAACTGAAGATGACGGCGTCGGCGGGAGACTCGCCACGCTTCAGCGGCCAGCAATGGCGCTGTGCGCCCAGCGACCTGCCGGGCCAGTTCCATCTCTACAACCGCTTCCTGTCGGATGCCGTCGTGCTGGATACGGCCAATGACAATGGCATTGCCGTCATGCTGCCGGCCACCAGCCGCTCCTCTGGCCAGTATTGGCGTGTGATTGATCGGTAAGAGGCGCTTGGGGGCAGGACCCCCTTGATCTCAACCGCACTTGAGGTTGCATGCTCCAGGCTTCTCGTCGCCATGGCACTGCGCCATGGCCGGCGCAGACCCTGCAACCAAGAAGCATTCATGCCCCATCAAGATTCCCTCACGCTGGACGATCAGGTCCGGCCGACGACCGCCGAGAGCTGGTCCATCCTGTCCTCCCCCTACCGCCTGACGACGATCGGCATCGTCTCGCTGGTGGCCTTGATTGCCTTTGAGGCCCTGGCCGTGGCCACCGCCATGCCAGCGGTGGCCCGCGCGCTCGATGGGGTGCCGCTGTATGCGGTTGCGTTTGGCGTGACCCTGGCTACCAGCGTGGTGGGCATGACGGTGGCCGGCGGCTGGTGCGACGCGCGCGGGCCGGCGGCGCCGCTGTGGTCTGGCATGGCGTGTTTTGTGGCGGGGTTGCTGCTGGCGGGCTTTGCGCCTTCCATGCCGGTGTTTCTGGCGGGGAGGCTGGTTCAGGGGCTGGGGGCCGGTGGCATGTCGGTGGCGCTGTACGTGCTGGTGGGCCGGCGGTATCCCGAGGCACTGCGGCGGCGCATTTTTGCGGCGTTTGCCACGGCCTGGGTGGTGCCCGCGCTGGTGGGGCCGGCGTTGAGCGGCCTGGTGGTGGAGCACCTGGGCTGGCGCTGGGTGTTCCTGGGCGTGCCCCTGCTGGCCTTGCCGGCCGGGGCGATGCTGCGCCCGGCGCTCCAGGGCCTGGGCGGCCATGGCCAGGGCATGCAGGGCGGTGTGCGGCGCGGGCTGTGGGCCCTGGGCGCGGCCACGGGCATCTGCCTTCTGTATGTGGGCGGGCAGAGGCAATCGGCGGGCGCCTTGGGGGCGGTGGCGGTGGCCGCGGCCTTGTCGCTGGTCTGCACCTGGAAGCTCTTGCCGGCCGGCACGCTGCGCGCCGGGCGCGGGCTGCCCAGCGTGATCGCCTTGCGCGGTCTGGTGTTTGCAGCGTTCTTCGGGGCCGAGGCGTTTCTGCCGCTGGTGCTGGCGCGCGAGCACGGGCTGTCAGCGCCCATGGCGGGGCTGGTGCTGAGCGCGGGTGCGCTGGGCTGGTGCTCCGCTTCCTGGTACCAGGGACACAGCCGCAACGGCTGGAGCCGTCACCGCTTCCTGCGCGTGGGCACCAGCGCGGTGCTGGCGGGCGTGCTGCTGACGGCATCGGTGGCCTGGCCGGCCGTGCCCGTGTGGGTGGCGGTGGTGGGCTGGATCGTGTCGGGGCTGGGCATGGGCCTGCTGTCGGCAAGCCTGTCGGTGCTCACGCTGTCCATGTCCGCGCCCGGCGAGCAGGGTGCCAACAGCTCGGCCCTGCAGCTGTGCGAGGCCATTGCCGTGGCGGCCACCCTGGCCATTGGCGGATCGCTGTTCGCGGCCTTGCTGGAGACTTCGGCCCAGGCGGCCTATCTGGCGAATTTTGGGGTTGCGGCCGGGGCGGCGGTGCTGGCGGCGGTGATCGTGGGGCGAACGGATACGCGGCAGGTGTTTGTGGGGTGAGGAGGCAGGAGGCTGATCCAGCCGCAGGAGGGGGTATCCGCAGTCTTTGTAGTGCCATGGGGTGGGCGGGGCCTGGGCTCGGGTTTGGCGCAGGCACCGCTGCGCGGACGGGGTGCCGATTGCTCACGCGATGGAGCGGCAGAAAGAGCGACAAACCGTGGGCTATCATCATCCGTCAGGTCCATCCGCGTAACAGCCGTCTGTTGCGCTGGCAGTGCGGCCTGCAACGTCTGGAGAGCGGCTATGACCACCACTACGCACTATGAGAACGCCAATTTTCTGCGTGAACTTGCGGAGAACCTGCCACGTATCCTCCCCACCAGTGGCTCCGACAAGATGGAGCTGCTCCAGCGCCTGGCGGATGAGGAACTGGCCCAGGCGGAATATGACGATTGGGTGCGCGCGAAGGTGGCAGCCGCCCGTTCGGACAAACAGACCGGGATGAGTACGGATCAGGTGCGGCAACTCCTGCGGGATCGTGCCGAGGAGTTGCGTGGTGGCGCATAGGGTCGACTGGCGTCCGCCTGCAATTGAGGATATGCGGGCGCTTTTTGAATATTTGCTCGAGCATGCTTCGCTGTGGGACGCGGAGAACGTCACGGAGCAAGTGCTGCGCTCCACAGACCGCCTTGCAGAGTTTCCGCGCTTGTATGAAGCTGACCCGCGCTATGGCGATGGTGTCCGCCGCATCAGTGTTGCCGGTCAGAACCTTTTGTATGAAGTGGATGACCAGGCGCAAACTGTCAATATCCTCGCCGTAGTTGGGCAACGCCAGCAACCTCGGCTGAGGAAGTGCTGATCGACCGAACGGGGTCGGCAATGCACCCGGCCGACTTGATGCCGCATTCGTCCGTCCCGTCTGTTCACCGCAATTTGAAGATGGCCTTGTTCGTGTCGAATAGGGAGGAATGGCCCGGGACAGGGTCGTCGATTCTGTCTCTGTAGGACGTGCGCGCAGGGGCTGGCGCGCCCCGGGACCACGCCTTGCCCCGTGGCGCCTGTGCTGTGATGGCGGCTTGTCCAATCAACGCACAGGAGAAACACATGTCCGAGAAAACCGCTTCCGTCCATTGGGAAGGTGCAGGCAAGACCGGCCAGGGCCGCATCAGCACGGAGACCGGCGCGCTCAAGGACCATCCCTACGGGTTCGGCAGCCGCTTCGGGGATGACCGCAAGGGAACGAATCCCGAGGAGATCGTGGGCGCCGCATATGCG
The DNA here is from genome assembly GCF_001682645.1 of Delftia sp. JD2. NCBI lineage: Bacteria > Pseudomonadati > Pseudomonadota > Betaproteobacteria > Burkholderiales > Comamonadaceae > Delftia > Delftia sp. JD2. Next base: position 4,871 of record NZ_LFJT01000024.1, on the reverse strand, counting down.
GCGTGTTTCACGATGGCCTTTGCCTTTGCCTGCGAGAAGGCGGGCATCGCCACCGAGATGCTGGACACCACGGCCAAGGTCCGGCTTGCCAAGGATGGCGAGGGCTTCAAGATCGACCGCATCGCGCTCACGCTGCAGGCCAAGGTGCCCGGCATCGACGATGCGCAGTTCCAGAAAATCGCCCAGGAGGCCAAGTCCCAGTGCCCGCTGTCCAAGGCGCTGGCAGGCGTGCCCGAGGTGACCCTGGTGGCCACGCTGCTGCATTGAACGCGCAGGCCCTTTGGGCCTTTGCCGCGCGGTGACGCGGCCTCAATCCTCCAGTACCAGCCTTCCCCGCATGGGCAGTGCATGCGAGGGATACGAGCAAAAGTAGGTATAGCTCTCGCCCTTTTGCAGGCGCGCCACGGGGAAGGTGACCGAGGCATGCTCGCCGCCCGACAGCATTTGCGTGGCGGCGATGACGCGTGCGTCGGCGTGGTCCACCCAGGCCCGGTCTGGACCGGCGCGCAGGCCGTCGGCGATCACGGCGTCGATGTCGGCGCTGCGGGCCAGCACCCAGTTGTGGCCGGCTTCCTGCCAGGGCTTCCTGCCGGTGTGGACCAGGTGGACAGTGAAGTTCTCGCAGCGCGCGCTGACGCGGATTTCGGCCAGGCTGAAGCGTTTGCCGGGCTGGCCTTCAATGGTGGTTTCGCAGGCGGGATGGGCCACGCTGGATGCGGGCGTGGCGTGGGCATGCTGGGCCTGGGCGTTCAGGCAGAAGGCGGCCAGCAAGGCAGCGGCTGCGGTGATGCGGGTATGCATTCGGAATCTCCAAAAAAGCGGATGGATCTGGAATCGGGGACCGGGCTCAGGCCGCAGCCGTCAGCCCGTCCACGATGACCTGGGGCAGACCCTGGGAGCAGGGCTCCACCCGGGCCTGCACGCCGTAGACGCGGGCCAGCAGGGCGGGGGTGACGGCCTGGGCGGGCGGGCCGTCGGCCAGCAGCTGGCCTTGCTTGAGCACGATGACGCGGTCGGCGTGGCGCAGGGCGGCACCCAGGTCGTGCAGGACGACCAGGGTGGTCATGCCGTGGCGGCGCGTTTGCTCGCGCACCAGCTGCATGACGTGGAACTGGTGGTTGAGGTCCAGGGCGGACAGGGGTTCGTCCAGCAGCAGCACGCGCGGTTCGCGGATCAGGGCCTGGGCCAGGCCTGCAAGCTGGGACTGGCCGCCAGACAGCTCATCCAGATGGCGCATGGCCAGGTGGGCGATGCCCAGGTGCTCAAGCAGGGCGGCAGCCTGGGTGACCGCATCCGGGGAGCCGGCCTGCTGCGGGCGCGTGGCGTGTGGCGAGGCCTTGCGCGCGGCCAGCAGTGATTCGATGACGCGCAGGTGCACGGCGGCCGGCAGGGCCTGGGGCAGGTAGACGATGCGGCGCGCGCGCTCGGCCAGGCTGGCGTGCTGCAGCTCCTGGCCTTCCAGCGTGATGCTGCCCTGGGCGGGCACCAGGCCGGCCAGGGCACGCAGCAGGGTGGATTTGCCGCTGCCGTTGGGCCCCAGCACCACGGTGAGCGTGCCGGCGCGCAGCGGGGCGATGTCCAGCGATTCGATGACGCGTCGGCGCCCGTAGGCGACGCTGAGACCCTCGATCTGCAGACCATCTTGCGTGAGAGGTGGCAGGTAGGTGGGTGCGAAGTGCGGAGTATTCAGGGAGGTGTTCAGGGTGGTGTTCATGTCCGCCCCCGCGTGCGCAACACGATGGCCAGAAAGAAGGGAATGCCCACCAGCGAGGTGACGATGCCCACCGGGATGATCACGCCCGGGATCAGCGTCTTGGACGCCACCGAGGCCAGCGACAGCACCAGCGCGCCGATGAGGGCGGCGGCGGGCAGGTAGAAGCGGTGGTCATCCCCCACCATGCGGCGCGCGATGTGCGGTGCCACCAGGCCGATGAAGCCGATGCTGCCCACAAAGGCCACGGACAGCGCGGCCAGCAGGCTGATGCGCAGCAGGGCGCCCAGGCGCAGTCGGCGCACGTCCACGCCAAAGCTGGCGGCACGGTCCTCGCCCAGGCGCAAGGCGGTGAGGCGCCAGGCGTTGAGCAGCGAGAACGGCAGCACCAGTGCCAGCGCGGCGGCCAGCCCGGCCACCTTGGGCCAGGTGGCGCGCGAGAGGCTGCCCATGGTCCAGAAGACCAGGCCCTGCAGAGCCTCGGCCGTGGCCACGAACTGCAGCAGCGAAACCAGGGCGTTGAAGCTGAACACCAGTGCAATGCCGAACAGCACCACGCCCGATGCGCTCATGCCGCCCCAGCGCGCCACCAGGTCCAGCAGCAGGGCCGAGGCCATGGCGAACAGGAAGGCGTTGGCAGGCACGGCCCAGGCCGTGGGCACGCCGGGCAGGCTCCAGTCCAGCACGATGGCCAGGGCCGCGCCGAAGGCGGCGGCCGAGGACAGGCCCAGCGTGAACGGGCTGGCCAGCGGGTTGGCCAGCACGGTCTGCATCTCGGCGCCGGCCAGGCCCAGGGACAGGCCCACGGCCACGGCCATCAAGGCGTAGGGCAGGCGAATGTCCCAGACGATGACGCGCAGCGCAGGCGGCGCCTGGTCGGCATGGCCCAGGGTGGCGATCAACTGGTTCAGCGCCAGCCCGGAGGGGCCGGTGGTGAAGTCCAGCAGCAGCGCGCCCACGATGGCCGCAGCCAGCAGGGCCAGCACCAGCACGCGCAGGGCGGTCAGGCGCCGGTAGCCCCTGGCCAGCGGCGTGGCGCTGGCGGCCGGGCTGGCGAGCTCCACGGGCAGGTCGGCGGCCATGTTCATCGCGCGGCTCCGCTGGCCGCTGTGGCCGCTGCCTTGGCAGGTGCATCGCCCCAGAAGGCGCCGTGCATGGGCAGGGCGGGCAGGAAGCGGCGGTTGATCTCGTCCAGTGTGGCCTGGGCATCGATGTCGCCAAAGCGCTCTGGGTAGAACCACTTGGCCATGGCCTCGATGGCCAGGATGTTGGTGGGCGCGTCGTAGAAGTTGTGCCACAGGCCGTGGGCGCGGCCCTGGCGAACGGCGCCCAGCACCTCGAAACCGGGGCGCGCGGTCAGCGCCTGCAGGCTGGCCGAGAGGTCGGCCGGTGCCACGCCGCTGCCGGCCTTGAGCATGAGGCGGTTGCTCTGCGGGCGGCTGCCGGTGGCGATGTAGACCTCGGGGTCGGCGGCGATCAGGGCTTCCTGGTGCATGTCGCCTATGGCGCCGGGCACCTTGCCGGCCGCGACGTTGATGCCGCCCGCCGCCTCGATGAATTCGCCCATGTTGCCCTTGCCCACGGTGTGGCAGCAGCCGTCCCAGACGCCGGCCAGCAGCTCGGCGAAGACGCGCGGGCGCTGGCTGGTGGGAATGCCCTCCACGCGCTGGCGCACCTGCTGCAGGTGCTGCTCGTAGAAGCGCGCATAGGCCTCGGCCTGTTCCTCGCGGTGCACGGCCTTGCCCAGGATGCGCATGCTGGCCAGGGTGTTGCGCACGGGCTGGGCGCGAAAGTCGATGAAGACCACGGGCACGCCGGCCTTCTTGAGATCGTTGACCAGGCCGCTCTGGCGCCCCGGCCCATGTCCGCCCAGGCCGAAGATGGCGATGTCGGGCCGGGTGGAGACCGATTGCTCGGCGCTGACGCTGTCTTCCGAGGTGCGGCCGATGACCGGGATGCGGTCTATGGCCGGGAAGCGGCGCCGGTAGTCGGCATAGCCGTTGGGGTCGGCGAAGGGCAGCTCGCCCTGCCAGCCGGCGATGCGGGCCAGCGGCTGGTCACCCTCGATCAGGGCCAGGGCGTAGAGGAAGCGGCCCTCGCCCAGCAGGATGCGCTCCACCTTGGCGGGGATTTCGACCGTGCGGCCGACGATGTCGACCACGGTGGTGGCCGGTGCATTGGCAGCGGTGCCGGCAGGCGAGGCCGCAAGCGCGGAGGCGGACAGCAGGGCGGCGGCGCAGGCTGCGGCCAGGGCCAGCAGGGCGCGGCGTGTGGGGAGACGTTGGATGGATGTCATGGTATGGCCCCGGCTCAGAAGGACAGGTCCAGGCCCGCCGTGTAGGTGCGGCCCGCGCCCGGCACGCCGTAGAGCTGGAAGCCGTCCAGCGAGGCGCCGATGCGGCTCCAGTAGAAGCGGTTGGTGAGGTTGTTGATGTTGAAGCGGGCCGTGAGCTGGCGGTTGATGCGCCAGCTCAGCGCCAGGTTCTGCACGAAGTAGCTGGGCGCTTTTTCGTGGTCGGCCACATAGATGGGGTGCACGCCGTTGGGGCCGTTGACCGTGCTCGACGTATTGTTCTGGCCGCCCACCATGACGTTGTCCGTATAGCGGCGCTCGCCCACGTACTGCGCGCCCCAGCTCAGGGTGACGGCGGGCGTGACCAGGAAGGAGGTCCAGACGCTGCCGCTCCAGTCGGGCACGTTCCTGGCCTCGGCACCTTCGTTTGCGCCCTTGGTGAGGCGGCTCTTCAAGTGGGACAGGCCGGCGTACACCGACCAGCGCGACGTGATCTCGCCCTGGGCGCCCAGCTCGAAACCCTGCACCCGCTTGGCGGGCAGGGCGCGCACGGGCGAGACGCTGTCGGGGCTGTACTCCCACGATTCGCTCAGCTCGGTGCGGAACACGGCGCCGGTCAGCGACAGGCGCCCGCCCAGCACGTCCCACTTGCTGCCTGCCTCCCAGGTTCGTGACAGGGCCGGCGCATAGGCCAGCTGGGCGGCCGTGCCGTAGACGCCGTTGTTCGTGGTCACGCCCATGGCCGAGGGCTGGGCCGCGCGGCTGTAGGAGACATAGATGGAGCCCTCGCTGGCCGGCTTGTAGACCAGGCCCAGGCGGCCGCTGAGCGCGCCGTCCGTGCGGCTGGCCTGGACCTGTCCTTCTGAG